>JAZULD010000056.1:0-16735 GCA_045643625.1 Acetatifactor sp.
ACGGCTCCGACAAGACCTACTTCGACCTTTACAACTACACCACCATCAACTCCGCAGTTTGCTACTGTGGTTGGACCAACTTAAATCGTGGCAGCTGGGCTAACTTCAACGACAATTCCGTTGGTGTTTCCGCTCAGACCGATGAGATGAAGGCTCGCACCCGTGAAGCTCTTAACAACAAGAAGTTCCGTGCAGCTCTTTCCTTCGCATTTGACCGTGGTGCATACAACTCCACCATCGTTGGTGAGGATCTTAAGTATGCAGCACTGAAGAACGCTTACGTTCCCGGCGATTTCCAGATGACCGCTAACGAGGTTACCATCGAGATCAACGGCAAGAAGACCAAGTTCCCTGCAGGTACCTACTTTGGTGCTATCGAGCAGGCTCAGCTTGACGCTGACGGCTTCCCTGTAAAGGTTTGGGATCCCGAAGCTGAGGGCGGCGTTGGTTCCGGCGACGGTTTCGACGGCTGGTACAGCCCTGAGAACGCTGAGAAGTTCCTTGATATGGCAGTTGCAGAACTCGCTAACATCGGCGTTGAGATCACCGCAGAGAATCCTATCCACATCGATGCTCCTTACGGTTCCTTCTCCGAGTCCCTTACCAATCGTATGCAGGCTTACAAGCAGTCCATCGAAAAGGTTACCAAGGGCCTTGTTATCGTAGATCTGATTCCTTTTGAAGACAGCTCAACCTTCCAGTATGCATATTACCGTACCTCCGACGGTACCGAGGCTAACTATGATATCACTCCCGGTACTTCCGGTTGGGGTCCTGACTACGGTGATGCACAGACCTTCCTTGATACCATTCAGCCTTACGGCTACATGACCAAGAACATCGGTCTGTACTAATTTTTTTCAGAACTAACTAGTTGCTTAGTGGGTATGTGGGGGAGTAACATCCCCCACATATTTTGATAACTGTGAAAACAATCGACAGGAAAGGGAGAGACTGTGGTTAAATATACACTTATTCGACTTCTGAAGGGTGCATGTTCTGCGATCTGCGTTGTGATTCTGATCATGGTGATGGTTTATTCCCTTATGGACAGAACCAGCATCTTCTCCGGTGATCCTAACTACTCGAAAATGCAGAGCAATGCGCGAATCACATATGAGCAGGTACGCTATAAGGCTTTCGGCTACATCGATTATATTACCTACCAGGATTATATTCGTAGTCTTCAGGCTAACGGTGAGATCGGTGACGAGATTCGTGAGGAAGCACTTAAGATCGGCACTACTGCGTCCAAGGCATCTGAGACTGCCAGGGAATATGTGCAGAAGTTCACCGACACCTATGAGGCAGATGGCTATGAGATCGTTCGTCTGGATGCGGACAAGAAGAGCAACGGCCAGATCAAGGACGGCGGACAGGCTGCCATTTATGCAAAAAGAGACCGCCCGCTTATCAAGCGTGTGATTTCATACTTTACAGGTATGTTGTATTTTGACAACGTACACCGCGTGCCCGAGAGTGAAGACATCGGTCCCAGAAAACTGAGCTTCACCATGCACGACCCTTTATACGGCGGTAAATTTGCGCCCGCCATCATCGGAAACGGTACGACCCATAAGTACCTTGCGTATTTCGATGGCAGATTCCCCTACTTCCATCAGAATTTTGTAACTCTGAATCTGGGTGAATCTTATACTGTTAACCGCGGTGTGGATGTATTTGAGACCATGACCACCCCTCAGGGTGCCTATGTCTTAAGCACTGTAACTTACGCTACAGGTCTTGTGGAGAACAGTGCGGACGATCTGCATACCGCAACTTACGTGGCACATTCCAGGGAAAACAGCCCCATGCTTGCGGCTCGTTTCCCCGATGACTATACCAATACCATCACCAAGAAGAACAACATGAGTAAGCTTGGCTTCTCCTTCGTGATCGGTATTATCGCTACGATCCTTGCATACCTTCTGGGCCTGCCTATCGGTATTGCAATGTCCAGATATAAGGAGGGTCTGCTCGATAAGCTCGGCACCTTCTACATTATCTTCATCATTGCGGTTCCTTCCCTGGCCTACATCTTCCTGTTCAAGGCAATCGGCGGAAGCCTGTTCAAACTGCCCACGCTGTTTGATATGGACTCCTCCAGCAAGCTCATGTATGTGCTGCCCATCATCTCTCTGGCACTGCCCAGCATTGCCAATCTGATGAAGTGGATGCGCCGCTACATGATCGACCAGATGAACAGCGATTATGTTAAGTTTGCAAGATCCGGCGGCTTTACTGAGACTGAGATCTTCACCAAGCATATCTGGAAGAATGCAGCGATCCCGATCGTTCACGGCATTCCCGGAAGTATGCTGTTCGCAATGACCGGCGCCATCATCACCGAGCGTGTTTACAGCGTTCCCGGCGCAGGTAACCTGCTGACCCAGGCGATCAACAAGTACGATAACGGTGTTATCGTTGGTGTGACCCTGTTCTATGCAGTGCTGACCGTATTATCCAACGTTATGGGTGATATCCTGATCTCCATGGTTGATCCCAGAATCTCATTTACTTCGAAGGGCAGGTGATAAGCTATGTATGATGATTTATTCAGTCAGACCGGTATGACAGACGAAGAACTGTTTAAACCGATGGAATACAACAGCAATGAATCCGAGAAGATCGCTGCCCCTCGTTATTCCTACTGGAAATCCGTTTTCCGCGTATTTTTCCGCAAGAGGATCAACATTGTCATCTTAAGCTTATTGCTCTTTGTTATCCTGTTTGCTTACATTTACCCCATGGTTACCACCTACGATCCTTTTGCGAACCTGCTGGATCCCAACTCCAAGCACTTGAGCTCCTCCCAGGCGCTCAGCTACTTTGGCGGTCAGCTTCGCTGGATCTTAGGAACAGGCGCATCCGGTGAGTCCACCTTCGATGCAGTCTGGAACGGTGCAAGGATCTCCATTTCCCTGGCATTTATCTGCGCTGCCATCAATATGATCATCGGCGTTATGTTGGGTGCTGTCTGGGGATTCTCCAAGAAGATCGATATGGTCATGATGGAAGTCTATACCATCATCGGCAACGTGCCCATGATCCTGATCATCTCCGTTCTGTCCATGCTGTTTTCCCCTACCTTCTGGACCATGGTATTCGCGCTGACCGTTGTGGGCTGGCTTGCCATCGCCTACTTCATCCGTACTCAGGTACTGATCATCCGTGACCGCGAGTACAATCTGGCTTCCAGATGCTTAGGTACCTCGATCTTTAAGATCGCGGTAAAAAATATCCTTCCCTTCATGACTTCCATCATCGTTACCCTGCTTGCTACCGAGCTTCCCTCCTACATTTCCTACGAGGTATTCTTAAGCTACATCGGCATGGGTATGAGCGATATGTCTCTGGGAAGACTGATCTATGCGGCTGAGGCTGCAATGGTTACCCCCGGCTGGGAGAAGGAATTCTGGAGCCCCGTAGCCATCGCATCCATCATCACTATCGTACTCTATGTAGTCGGTCAGAATCTGGGTGACGCTTCCGATCCCAGAACACATATGTAGGGGGTACTTGTATGGAGAAAAAAGTTTTATTGTCCGTACAGGACCTGGTTGTAAAATTTAAAGTACGTGGCCGTTCTCTGACTGCTATCCGCGGTATTTCCCTGGATATCTATGAGAACGAGTCCATCGCCATCGTTGGTGAGTCCGGCTCCGGTAAGTCTGTTTTTACCAAGACTTTCCCCGCAATGCTCGACTCCAACGGTTATATTGACAACGGCAAGATCCTCTTCAACGACCCTGAGATCTCCAAGGCGACCGTTATGCTCGGAAACCGTGAGAGAAAGAGCCTTAAGACCATTGCTGAGCGCTTAAACCGCTATTCCGGACTTGAGAACGGTGCATCCGTTTATCATGCAATGCAGGACCTTAAGGCAGAGCGCAAGTCTAAGCTCCTTCTGACTGAGGAAGAGCAGGAGCAGCTTGGCGCAGCGATCCAGGACCTGAAGTTTGAGAGAGCCGAGACCTTTAACTATAAGCAGACTCTGGACCCTTCCAAGGAGAAGGATGCTATCAAGGAAGCTGCTGCGAAGTTAAAGGAATTTGACAAGAAGATCAAGGAAATGGAGAAGCAGGAGGTAAAGATCTTCAGGGAGCGCAAGGCTGCCTTAAGATCCGACAGCGCCTACAATGCCGATTACAAGTCCAGAATGGACGCTCTGAAGGCAGAGTATGCCAAGAAGATCGCGGAGAGTATCTCTGACGAGACCAGAGCACGCAATGACCGTCTGGCAAGAGATATTCTTCTGTCCGCATCCCGTTTCGGCGGCTTCCGAAGCTTTAAGCTTGAGAGAGGCCTTGAGAACTGCCTTAAGAATGCCATGAGAGAGGGCCTTGATCTGAATGATGACGCTGTGCTTGACGATGTTTTTGCACCCGTTATCTTCCGTCAGAAATTAGTTGAGGAAAAAGAGGACCGTCTGGAGGGCGTAGGTTCCATCGACCTTGCCTGCGTGAAGTTTGCCAAGGATCTGAGCCAGATCCGCGGTAAGAAGATCGCAACCGTTTTCCAGGATCCCATGACCTCCTTAAATCCTACCATCACCATCGGTAAGCAGATCTCCTCTGTTATCATGAAGCATCAGAACTGCTCCGAGACCGAGGCGAGAGCCAAGGCCCTTGAGATGATGCACAAGGTAGGTATCCCCAATCCCGAGGATCGTTACGACGATTATCCCTTCCAGTACTCCGGCGGTATGCGTCAGAGAATCGTAATCGCGATCGCACTGTCCTGTCAGCCCAAGATCCTGATCTGTGACGAGCCCACCACCGCACTGGATGTTACCATTCAGGCTCAGATCTTAAAGCTCATCAAGGATCTGCAGAGAGAATACAATTACACCATCGTATTCATCACTCACGACCTGGGCGTTGTTGCAAACATTGCAGACCGTGTTGCAGTCATGTATGCCGGACAGATCGTCGAGCTCGGTACCGTAGAAGATGTTTTCTACGATCCCAAGCACCCTTACACCTGGGCACTGCTCTCCAGTCTGCCTCAGCTGGCACAGAGAAATACAGAGCTCTATTCCATCAACGGTACTCCTCCTTCACTGTACAATAAGATCGTGGGCGATCCTTTTGCTCCCCGTAATCCTTACTGCATGAAGATCGATACCGTGCTGGATGCTCCTATGTTCAAGGTGAGCGATACCCATTTTGCCAAGACCTGGCTCTTAGATCCCAGATCTCCCAAGGTGGAGAAGCCTGAGATCATTCAGAATATGCACGAGAAGCTTCTGGATTCATTCCATATCGGAAAGGAGGTCGAGATCGGTGAGTAGTAAACAGCAGAAGATCGATGAGTCTTCAAGACATCTTCCCGAGCACGGCCCCATTGACGAGGCTACCGGCAAGGAAATTCTGCTCTCCGTCAAGAATGTGGACATCACCTTCGGAAAAGGCGATAAGGCATTCAAGGCAGTGAGCAATGCAAGTTTTGATATTTATAAGGGAGAGACATTCTCCCTGATCGGTGAGTCCGGCTCCGGCAAGACCACCATCGGTCGTGCCGTGATCCGCGTTAACCCCTGTTCCGCAGGTGAGATCCTGTACAAGGGCGTGCGCATCTCCGGTAAGATCCCCCACAGCTTGGACCGCGAGGTCATCCGTAATATCCAGATGGTATTCCAGGATCCCGCGGCATCCTTAAATGAGAGAGCAACCGTTGACTATATCATCTCCGAAGGCCTCTATAACTTCCATCTCTACAAGGATGAGGCTGACCGTGTGAAAAAGGTTGAGGATATGATCCGCGAGGTTGGACTGCTCCCCGAGCATCTGACCCGTTATCCCCACGAGTTCTCCGGCGGACAGCGTCAGAGAATCGGCCTTGCCCGCGCAATGGTCATGGAGCCCGAACTGGTCGTAGCCGACGAGCCCATCTCCGCACTGGATGTATCCATCCGTGCACAGGTCCTGAACCTTCTGAAGAAATTCCAGAGAGAACAGGGCACCACTTATCTGTTCATCGCCCATGACCTCTCCATCGTGCGTTTCATTTCCGACCGCATCGGTATTATCTACAAGGGTAATATCGTGGAGATCGCAGAGGCGGAGGAACTGTTTGACTTCCCTATGCATCCCTACACTCACAGCCTGATCTCGGCGATCCCGATCCCCGATCCCAAGCTGGAGAAAAATAAGGAGCTCTTCACCTACGATCCCTCCTGCCATGATTACAGCGAGGATAAGCCCGAGCTTGTCGACATCGGCCACAACCATTTTGTATACGGCAACAAGGCAGAGATCGAGAAGTACAAGGCACTGCGTGAGAAGAATGAGAGATTAAAGACCATCACCATTCTGACTCCCGAGGAGAAGGCAGCAAGAGATGCAAAGAGTCTGAAAGAGATCGAGGAGAGCACAGAGCCCATCCTGGCTGCACCGGTTCACGATACCGGCAGCATGTGGTACAATTTCCTTGGATTCCTCCTTCCCATTCTCAGCTTGCTCGGAGGTCTGATCTTCAAGAAACACAACTACATGCGCAATTTCAACGCTCTGAAGAAGGGCGCTATCGTCGGTCTGATCACAAGGGCAGCACTTATCCTTGTCTTTGTGTTACTGATCATCATAGCGACGCTGTAGCAGTATAAAAGACCGCTCCCTGCAGGGGGAGCGGCCTTTTTTGACGAAAGGAAACCAAATGGACCGTAAGAATAAACGAAAGAAGAATACGGGTGAAAAAATAGTGGTACAGCTCACGGAGACGGGACTGACCTTAAGGATCATCTTCCTCTCCCTGGCCATTCTGGCGGCCACGGCGGCTTTTTATTCTGTTTTTGCCAAGGTTCTGCACACCGAGTCCGGCTGGCAGACCCTGCCCGCAAGAAATGTAAAGACTGTTGCGGGTGAGGAGATCTTCTGCCACTATGATTTCGGCGCCGGAGATACGGCAGCGGCAGAGGAGTGGAGGAAGCTTAACAAACTCTTCCCCCGGTTTATAGACAGAGCCTACAGGATCTTCGACACCGAAGAGGCGGAGGGTCTGCAGGGATTGTACGCGCTGATGACTCATCCCAACGAGGAGATCGTCTTAGAGCCCGAACTCTACGAGGCACTCTCTCTCCTTGACAGGGAAAACAGCAGATTCATCTTCTACGGACCGGTCTATGAGGTCTACAGAGGTCTGTTCCACTGCGAGAATGATTTTGAGGCGGAGAGCTTTGACCCCGCGGTAAACGAAGAAATGGCGGCGTACATTGCGGAGGTGAACCGCTTTGCACAGGACCCCGCGCAGATCAGGATCGAGCTTAATGATGGTAAGGCGGAGCTTGTGGTATCTGCGGAATATCTTGACTTCCTTCGCGAGAATGAGGTTCGGAATGTGCTTGATTTCTGGGCCTGGAAGAATGCCTTTGCGGCGGACTGTGCGGCGAAGGAGCTTCGCGCCCTGGGCTATGAGAACGGATACATCTCTACCGTGGAAGGCTATGCGGTGTCCCTGGGAGGCAGAGAGTACACCATGACGATCTTCGACCATGACAGCGAGGCAAAAAATTATCCTGCGGAGAACATTACCTGTTCCGCAGGATCCAACAGTGTTTCGTTATACGGTTATCTGGTGCTCGGACATACCGAGGACCGCTATTATTACTACGAGCGGGAAGAGGAAGGTCACAGAAATGTGTTCCTTGACCCTGAGAGCGGACTGTGCAGGGCGGCGGACAGAGAGGTGCTTGCGGTGTCCGATTCCTTAAGCTGCGGCGAACTTCTTGTAAAAATATGGGAGCGCTTCCTCGAGGAGACAGGGGATTATTCGGACCTGTCCGAGGAGGGCATCACGACCTACACCGTGACAGACAAAAAATTGATCAGAGCCTGATGCCGGTCTGGGTCAGCACATGGAAGAAGAGTACCTTCTTCACATCGAAGGTGACCACATCACTGTACTCAAGCAGATAATTGGGAAGCAGCAAGGTGCCCCACTCCTGAGGATAGGGGTGGAAATTCTTCTGCTGTTCGAACAGCTTCGCCTGCTTCTCACTTGTAAAATGAATATGCAGTTCCGATACTTCGAAGTCGGAGCTGTCGCTGGACGCGACCTCCACGATGATAATGTTTTTGCCGGTCTTGTGCATATGTTCTCTTAAACGATCGGTGATCTCGAATTTCATGGGGATCCTCTCTTATCGGTAAAATAGGGCGCACCACTCTGCTGGCAGGGAAGTGCGTCTTTTTTTATTGTACTATAAACCGGGCGGGATTCAAAGATGATTTGCGGTTTAATTCCGAAAGGTTTTGGATTATAATGGTGGAAGAACAAATCTGATGCGAGGACAACAATGGCAGCAAACAGTAGAATACGAAACATCGGAATATTCGCCCACGTCGATGCGGGCAAGACGACCTTAAGCGAGCAGCTGCTGGCACATGCGGGAGCCATCCGCAGCCGCGGCAGCGTGGACGCAGGCACCACTCACACGGACCTTCTGCCCGTGGAACGCAGACGAGGCATCTCCGTAAAAGCGACCTGCGTGCGATTAGAGCATAAGGGCGTCAGAGTGAACCTGATCGACACCCCCGGACATGTGGACTTCATGGCGGAGATCGAGAGATCCCTGTGGGCTCTGGACGCAGCTGTGCTGGTCATCAGCGCGGTGGAGGGCGTGCAGGCGCAGACCGAGATCCTGTTCCAGGCTATGGCGAAGCAGCATATGCCGGTGCTTATCTTTATCAATAAGATCGACAGAGAGGGCGCAGACACAGAGAGAGTCCTGAAGGAGATCAGACATTACCTGTCCCCCAGAGCGGTGTTTACTTCCGATGCGGAGGGCATTGCCGAGATCGCCTGCGATGAGGACGAGGAACTTCTTGAGAAATATCTGGGCGGCGAGGAGATCGATGCCGTCCTTGCGAAAGATCTTTTTACCAAGGTGTGCAGGAGAGGAGAGGCATATCCTGTCCTTACCGGCGCGGCCCTGCGCGACCTGGGCATCGATCCCGTGCTTGACGGAATCGTGGACTTCCTGCCGGACACTGTTGTGGGCGATAAGCTGAGCGGTGTTGTTTTTGCGGCAAAACAGGACAAGGCGCTTGGCAGAGGCGTCTGGGTGAGACTCTTCGGAGGAGCGCTTGAGAACCGCATGGCCATGGACCTGCCCGGCGGACTGGACCCCATGACGGGCGAGGTGCGCATGGAGCAGCGCAAGATCTCGCAGATCCAGGATGTGGACGGAGAGCCCGTGGGCTGCGTGGAGGGCGGCGGTATTGCCATCGTCTACGGTCTGGGCGACATCCCCATCGGACACATCTTTGGTGACCCTGCAGATCTCCCTCACGAGATCGAGACGGGAAGCCTGCGAAGACCTCTGATCACCACCAGAGTTCTGCCGAAGAAGCCTGACAAGATGCAGGACCTCAGGCAGGCCTGCATGATCCTCTCGGGTGAGGATCCCATGCTGGAGGCGCGCTATGTGCGTTCCCTGAATGAACTGCATCTGCACGTGATGGGCAAGATCCAGATGGAGATCATCGAGGAGATCCTACTGAACAGATTCGACCTGGAGGTGACTTTTACACCTCCGGCTATCATATACAAAGAGACCGTGGCAAGAAAATGCGAAGGCTATGTGGCCTACACCTGGCCCAAGCCCTGCTGGGCGATCCTTCGCTTCCTGATCGAGCCCGGACCCAGAGGCAGCGGCGTGGTCTACCGCTGCGACCTTACGGAGAAGACCTTAAAACAGCGCTATATGCACCAGGTGGAGCAGGCCCTTCCCCTTGCCCTGAAGCAGGGACGACTGGGCTGGGAGGTCACGGACGTGGTGATCACCCTGATCGACGGCAACGATCACATCTGGCATACGCATCCCCTCGACTTCATCGTGGCGACGCCCATGGGTATCCAGGACGGCCTTAAGAGGGGCGGAAGCGTGCTCCTCGAGCCGGTGCTCGACGTGCGTTTCCTGCTTCCCGAGGAGAGCGTGGGACGTGTCATGGGTGACATCATCCACATGCGCGGTGAGGTGACGGAGAATATCGGCGATGGTGAGCGCGTGCTCCTGCGTGCCCGTATTCCCGCACAGACAAGTCTTGACTACGCAGCGCAGCTGGCGGCCATCACGGGCGGCAGAGGCGTTATGAATATCCGCTTCCACGGATATGAGGAATGTCCTCTCGAGCTTGGCGCCACCGCCGAGCGCAGAAGCGTGGATCCTCTGGACACCAGCCGTTATATTCTGGCGGCGAGAAGTGCGCTGGAGGGTGGAATTTTTAATTTGGAGGGATAAAAAATGATCGCACAGAACCCGCCTATGGGCTGGAACAGCTGGGACTGTTTCGGCGCGGCAGTCAACGAAGAACAGGTAAAAGCAAATGCCGACTACATGGCAAAATATTTAAAGCCTTACGGCTACGAGTACGTGGTGGTGGACATTCAGTGGTATCAGCCCACCGCGGACAACCATTTTTACAAGCCCTTTACCGAGCTTGTGATGGACGAGTACGGACGACTTCTGCCCGCACCCAACCGCTTCCCCTCCGCTGCGGACGGCAAGGGCTTTGCGCCTCTGGCAAAATATGTACATGACCTTGGTCTTAAGTTCGGTATTCACATCATGCGCGGTATGCCCCGCATGGCGGCACACAACCACCTGCCTATCGAGGGCAGTAAGTTCAATGCCGGAGAGGTAGCCAATCCCAACAATATCTGCACCTGGAACCCCGACATGTACGGCCTGAAATGTGAGAAGAACGAAGCAGGCTCCAGAGCTTACTATGAGAGCATCTTCCGCCTGTACGCAAGCTGGGGCGTAGATTATATCAAGGTGGACGACATCGCAAGAGAGTATCCCCACTGCAAGCGCGAGATCGAGCTGATCAGCGAATCCCTCCGCACCTGCGGCAGAGATATCGTCTTAAGCCTTTCTCCCGGACCCGCACCCGTGGAGCGTGCGGAGCACCTGAAACAGTATGCCAATATGTGGCGCATCACCGATGACTTCTGGGATCGCTGGGATCTGCTGCTTGCCATGTTCGAGCGCGCGGAGAAGTGGTGCACTCACTCAGGCCCCGGCCACTGGCCCGATGCGGATATGCTTCCCGTGGGAGCGCTCCGCCAGTGCGACAGCGAGTCCGAGTGGACTCATTTTACCGAGGATGAGCAGATCACCATGATGACGCTCTGGTGCGTGATGCGTTCTCCTCTGATGATCGGTGCCCATATGCCGAAGAACGACGAGTTTACCCTGAAGCTTCTGACCAACAGGGATGTGCTTGCACTTCTGACTAAGACAAGCGGCGCCCATCAGCTCTACCGCACCGAGGAAGAGATCGCATGGCAGACCTTCGGAGACGACGGAAAGAGCATGTACCTTGCATTTTTCAATATTTCCGAGGAGGAGCACGAGATCGAGATCGATCTTACGGGCACCGATGCGGACGAATTTGAGACCTGTAAAGAGTTGTGGAGCGGTGATCGTTACGACCCCGCGGCACCTCTTGCCATGACACTTGCACCCCACGGCGCGAAGCTGTTTGGTTTTTACAGGGATTAGTACGGCCTGATGTGTCGGAAAATTCGGAAAACTGATAGTTTTCTTGCAAGAATGTACATTTTATTCTATTTTTTGCACATTGTGAATTGATCGGCGGGGGAGTATATTTAATGTCGTTGTTGAAGCTTTTCTTGAAAAGGACTGAAGATAATGGCAAATACAAACAATAGTCGTGTGATCGATGAAAATACCCCCCTGATGATGCTGGCGGGCCCCATGTTCGGCGAGATGTTACTGAATATTCTGGTAAACGGCGCCGATACCATGATGCTCAGCAACTACTCCAATCCTGCGGCAGGTGCGGTGGGCAACGCCAACCAGGTCATGTTTTTCCTGATCATCACGTTCAATATCATTGCGACTGCGACCTCCGTCGTGGTTGCGCAGTACTTAGGCGCGAAGCAGTATGAGAAGATGAACACCATCTACTCTCTGGCTGTCATCGTCAACTTTGTGGTAGGTATCCTGTTCAGTGCCCTGTTCGTTTCGTGCAAGGACCTGGTGCTCACAGCCATCAATTTGAGCCCGGAGATGAGGCCTCACGCCGCCACCTACATCAATATCGTGGGCGGTACCATGTTCGTGCTGGCATGCCACAATGTAATCATTCAGATCTTAAGGTGTAACGGTTTTGCCAAGATCGGCCTTGTGATCTCCGTTGCGATCAACGTGATCAACATCGTGGGCAACTACGTATTCCTGTACGGCCCCTTAAAGCACCTGGGACTTGGTGTTGCGGGTGTTGCGATCTCCACCGTGCTGGCAAGAGTGGTGGCGCTGCTCATTGCAGTGGGCTACTTTATCGCCAAGAAGATCGGTAAGATCAGCTTCCGCTATATCAGACCTTTCCCGACCGAGATGCTTGTGAAGATGATCAAGATCGGTCTCCCTTCCGCAGGCGAGAGCATGTCCTACAATCTCTACCAGATCCTGCTCACCAGATTCGTCAACACCTTCGGTATGGACGCGACCAACGCCAAGGTCTTCTCCAACCAGCTGGTGTCCCTGTCCATGGTATTTTCCAACCAGGCGGCTCTGGCGACCCAGATCATCGTCGGACATCTGATCGGTGAGGGCAAGGAGGATGCGGCGTACAAGCGCGTATTCCAGACTCTGAAGATCACTCTGCCCCTGACGATCTTCCTGTCCATCGTCAATGTATCCTTAAGCCCCATTACCTTAAGGTTCTTCACCAAGGACGTGAACATCATCAAGCTGGGCACCACCATCATGTTCATCGATATCTTCATCGAGGTAGGCCGATGCCTGAACATGACCTTCGTCAACAGCTTAAAGGCTGCCGGAGATTATATTTTCCCTCTGGTCGCCGGTATTATCATCATGTGGGGCGTGGGCGCGACCGTCGGTTACACCATGGGCTTCACCGTTGGACTCGGCGCTGCGGGCGTCTTCATCGGAACCGCTGCGGACGAGAACCTGCGCGGCATTATCACCGTCATACGTTGGGTCAAGCAGAGCTGGCGCGGCAAGTCGGTGGTCACGAAGGATTAGTTTTTTTGAAAAGATACAAGCATCGCATCCTGACAGGGTGCGGTGCTTTTTTTCTGCAGATCGGTCCATTTTTGGATGAAAATATGTTATACTGTTTAGAAAAGAACAGACAAAGGAGACCTAAGATGGATACTCAAATCAAACAGGATCTGATCGACTTTTTGGAAAACAGAGCGAATATCGACGTGCCGGGCAATGCCCTGATCGTTATGCATAAAGACAAGGAGATCTTCCGCCATTTTGCGGGAGAGGCTAAGGAGGATACGCTGTTTCGCATCTACTCTATGACCAAGGTGGTGACCGTGACTGCGGCCCTGCAGCTCTTTGAGCGCGGCAAATACAGCCTGAATGACCCTGTCTCCATGTACCTGCCCGAGTATGAGAACCTGAAGGTCTTCGACCGCGAGGCGGGTGAGGTGCGTCCCGCGAAGAATAAGATGCTGGTAAAACATCTCTTCACCATGGGCGCGGGCCTGACCTATCCCGGAAAGGGCACCGGTACCCCTCACTGGATCATGAAGATCAGAGAGGAACTGGAGGAGCAGTATCCCGGAGAAAGCTATACCACACAACAGTTTATCAGAAGACTGCCGGAGGCGCCCCTGGCCTTTGAGCCCGGCACCCACTGGAATTACAGTCTCTGTCATGATGTTCTGGGCGCCCTGATCGAGGTGTGGTCCGGAGAGACCTTCGGCGAGTACGTGGAGAATCATATTTTCAAGCCCCTTCACATGGAGCATACCTTCTTCCGCTGCCCCGAGGAGTATAAGGACAAGATGGCAGCAGGCGCTGCAGGCTATGCGGACACCATGTTCGGCCCCCAGGCAAAATACGAGGCAGGCGGCGGTGGCCTTCTGTCCACCATGGACGATTACCTGAAATTTGCCAATACCCTGACCCGCGGCGGCACAAGCGTTGACGGCGTGAAGATCCTCGGCCGCAAGACTGTCGATCTTATGCGCATGGATCATTTAAGCCCCGAGCAGAAGAAGGATTTTAACTGGGATTATCTGGCAGGCTACAGCTATGGCCTCGGCGTGCGTACCCTGGTGGATCCCGTGGCAGCAGGTCTTCCCGGAAGCGTCGGCGAGTTCGGCTGGTGCGGCGTGCTCGGCACCTGGGTGCTGATGGACCCCACCGAGGAGCTGACCGTTGTGTATATGCATCAGCGCTTCCCCAACCTTGAAAAATACGTCCAGACCCATCTGCGTGCCATGATCTACGGAGCGCTGTAAAGCGAGCGCCGCAGAGCGGAGTTCTCGAAAACGTGTCGAGGCAGGCGCGGTCCCGGATCGGAGAACTCGCGGAAAAAGAGACAGGAGCCACTATGTTTGATTTTGATGAGTATACAAAAGAAATAGACAGGCTCTTTGGAGAGAACAGACCCAAGGATGCAGAGCAGATAATGCTGACAGGCCTTGCAGAGGCGCGTGAGGCACACAACGCAGGTTTTGCCCTGCAGATGTTGAATGAACTCGTCGGCTACTACAGGTCTGTCTCCGAGAAGGAGCATTTGAGAGAAGCAATTGCTGAGGCTGTTGCCCTGGCAGAGGAGCTGAAGGAGCGAGAGAAAATAGCAAATATCGCCTACGCGACCACGCTTTTAAATGCTGCGACCGGTCACAGATCCCTCGGGGAATATGACCTTGCCGAGGCGAAATATGCGGCTGTGCAGAGCATTTACGAGAAAGAGCTTGCGCCGGGTGACATGCTCTATGCGGGTCTTTACAACAACCAAAGCCTCCTTTACCAGGAGCTTGGGGACTATGAGAAGGCCTATGAGTGCCAGAAGAAGGCCCTTGCCATCGTGACAGACAACAATGCTCTTTTTGAGATCGCGGTGACCGATGCCAATCTGGCCAATACTTCCGTGCTTCTTGGCAGGTACGATGAGGCAAAGGAGCACGCCGCAAGGTCCATGGCTATTTTTGAAAAATACAACGTGGCAGATCCCCACTACTGCGCGGCTGTTTCAGCCGTGGGCATGTGCCTCTACCACGAGGGAAAATACAGAAGTGCCTACGAAATGTTTAAGAGGGGCATGGATGTGGTGGAGCGCTCCGTCGGCAGGAACGCCCAGTATGAGAGATTGAAAGAGAACGCAGATATGTGTGCAGAAAAATTAATGACAGGCATGCAGCTGTCAAAACTGTATTATGAGACCTATGGCCGGAAAATGATCGAGGAGAAGTTCCCCGAGTACGCAGACAGGATCGCCGTCGGGCTTGTGGGAGAGGGCTCCGACTGTTTCGGCTTTGATGATGAACAGAGCGCGGACCATGACTTCGGTCCCGACTTCTGCCTGTGGCTTGCCGATGAGACTTATGATGCAATCGGTGAGGCGCTGAAGGCAGCCTATGAGGAGCTTCCCAAGGAATTCATGGGCTATACAAGAACCTCTACCGCGAGAGGAAACGGCCGCCGCGGCGTGCAGAGGATCTCAGACTTCTACAGAAGGATCCTGGGTGCGGCGGATCCCGAGAGCACAGACTTCCGCGCCATGCCCGATTATGCCCTTGCCGCAGCGACAAACGGCGAGGTCTTTGCGGATCCCGAGGGTGTTTTTTCCGGCATTCGAGAGAAACTGTTAAAGGGTTATCCCGAGCAGATCCTGTTTTTAAAGCTTGCGGAGGACGCTGCGGGCTTCTCCCAGACAGGACAATATAATTATCCCAGGATGCTTAAGAGGGGCGACCGCATCACGGCGGATACGATGCTCTCAGACTGCATCCGTAAGACTATGATCCTTGCTCATCACATGAACCGTGTCTACCCGCCTCACGATAAGTGGCTTCTGAAAAGCTGTGAGAACTTGCCGGGCGGCGCCAAGATCCTTGCCTTTGTAAAGCGTCTCCACGTTAGCTTCGCCATGGAGGATGCGGCGGCACTTGCTCACACGGCGCAGGTGACCGAGGAGCTGGGGGCTTACCTTGCGGGACAGCTGTATGAACTTGACTTTATCAGCGATACCGACAGCTACCTTGACGCCCACACCGACGAGCTGGTGCGCAAGGCCTCCGGCGCAGCGCTGTCCGATAAGGCCCTTGTGGAGAGCATTGTGAAGCTGGAATTTTCGGCCTTTGACAAGGTAAAAAATACAGGCGGCAGAGCTTCCTGCCAGAACGACTGGCCCACCTTCTATGTGATGCGTTCCAGCCAGTATCTGACTTGGAATAGGACCATGTTGCTGCAGTATCTCTACGATTTTTCAAGAGAATTTGAAAGGGGTCACAACCTGATCACCGAAAAATACGGCCGCATGATGGAGAGTACCGCACCTGCGGAGTATGCTGCCATTGAGCACCGGTTCGAGCCCTTAAGCGATGAGAAGAAGCGCGTGATCGAACAAATCGTATCGGTGCAGATGAACATGCTGGAGAGCTTCGCCGAGGAGTATCCCCGCCTTGCGGGCAACGCCAGGAGCTTTCGCACCTACGAGGACAATCTCTTCAATACCTCCTACGAGACTTACCTGCGCGGCGAGTTGAGCACCTACTCCGACAAGATGCTGCAGCTCTACGGCGCCTATGTGGTGGATATCGTAAGAAGAGGCGGAAACATCGCGCGAATGACCATCGAGAACACCGGCAGACTCTACGGTTTTGAGGATCTTGAGAGCTTTGAAAAGAGCGCGGATCTGTAACCCGTCGCACCGGATGAGAAGAACGAGGAGCTGTATCCCGGGCCAACGGATGAGAAGACGAGGACGCGGCG
>JAZULD010000057.1:0-8577 GCA_045643625.1 Acetatifactor sp.
GTCCTCGCACAGCGCCTCAAGGCTTACGTAGTAGTCTCTTAACTTCAAATTCACAAAACTCAGTAACATTACAGGATCGTAGGGAATCATTTTTTCTCCTTTCGGGGCATATGCCCGCAATCCATATTATTATACACGAAAAAGGCACGAAGACGCAACCGATGCGTATCCGTGCCTTGTAAAAAGCTTATATTTTTATCTCTCGATCTGAGCCTGAAGCGCACCCTCCGCAACCGAAATACATACGGTATCGCCGGGCAGCACATTGCCAAGAAGGATCTGCCTTGCGATCAGGGTCTCCACATGCTTCTGAAGAAAACGTCTGATGGGACGTGCGCCGTACACAGGGTCGTAGGCGTTCTCCACGATGTAGACAAGTGCCTCGTCTGTCAGCTTCAGAGTGATCTCCCTGTCGGAGAGTCGGTCGTTTAATTCTGCGATCATCAGATCCACGATCTTCTCGATGTTGTCCCTGGTCAGAGGCTTGAACAGAACAGTCTCGTCCAGACGGTTTAAAAATTCGGGACGGAAGTAGTTCTTAAGTTGCGCCAGAACTGCCTTCTCAGCGCTCTCACCAATGGAGCCGTCCTCCTCGATGCCGTCGAGCAGAGTTGCCGCGCCGATGTTGGAGGTCATGATCAGAATGGTGTTCTTGAAGTCCACACGTCTGCCCTGGGAGTCGGTGATGTGACCGTCGTCCAGAACCTGCAGCAGCACATTGAAGACATCGGGATGTGCCTTCTCCACCTCGTCGAACAGTACAACGCTGTAGGGCTTTCTGCGCACTGCCTCGGTGAGCTGGCCGCCCTCATCGTAGCCCACATATCCGGGAGGCGCTCCGATCAGTCTGGATACGGAGTACTTCTCCATGTACTCGGTCATATCGATGCGGACCATGTTGTTTTCATCGTCAAAAAGTGCCTTGGCAAGGCTCTTGGCAAGCTCTGTTTTACCGACGCCTGTAGGACCTAAGAAAAGGAAGGAGCCGATGGGTCTGTCGGGATCCTTGATGCCTGCCTTGGAGCGCATGATGGCCTCGGTCACCTTGATAACGCCCTCGTCCTGGCCTACCACTCTCTTGTGGAGTTCATCGTCTAAGTGCAGGATCTTGCTGCGCTCGCTCTCGGTCAGCTTGGCCACGGGAATGCCGGTCCAGCGGGACACGATGCGGGCGATTTCCTCATCGGAGACCTTCTCGTGAACTAAGGAGAGCTTGCCTGCACTTACTTTCTCCTCCTGCTCCAAGCGCTTCTTTAACTCGGGCAGACGGCCGTAGGAAAGCTCTGCTGCCTTCTCAAGGTCACCCTGTCTCTGAGCGATCTGGATCTCGTTGTTGACATTGTCGATCTCTTCGCGTAACTTGCTTAAGTTTTCAACGGAAGCCTTCTCGTTCTCCCACTGCGTCTTGCGGTTTACCAGTTCTTCCTTCAGACCTGCCAGTTCCTCGCGCAGGGCGTTCAGGCGCTCCGCACTTAAGTGGTCGTCCTCTTTTTTCAGGGCTGCCTCCTCAATCTCCATCTGCAGAACCTTTCTCTGCAGTTCATCCAGGTCTGCGGGCATACTGTCAAGCTCGGTCTTGATCATGGCGCATGCCTCATCCACAAGGTCGATGGCCTTATCGGGAAGGAATCTGTCGGTGATATAACGGTGTGAAAGCACTGCCGCGCTGACGAGGGCGTTGTCCATGATCTTCACGCCGTGGAAGAGCTCGTAGCGCTCCTTGATGCCTCGAAGGATCGAGATAGTGTCCTCCACAGTGGGCTCATCCACCATGACGGGCTGGAAACGACGCTCAAGTGCCGCATCCTTCTCAATATACTGTCTGTACTCGTCCAGCGTGGTTGCACCGATGCAGTGCAGCTCGCCTCTTGCCAGCATGGGCTTTAACATATTGCCGGCATCCAACGCGCCGTCGGTCTTTCCGGCACCCACAATGGTATGCAGTTCATCGATGAACAGAAGGATCTGTCCGTCGCTGTTCTTCACATCCTCGAGGACCGCCTTTAATCGCTCCTCGAATTCGCCCCTGTACTTGGCGCCTGCGATCAGGGCACCCATATCCAGGGCAAAGATCTTCTTATTCTTCAGTTCCTGGGGCACATCGCCGCGGACGATTCTCTGTGCCAGGCCCTCCACAACAGCAGTCTTGCCTACGCCGGGCTCACCGATGAGCACGGGATTGTTCTTGGTCTTTCGGGAGAGGATGCGGATCAGGTTGCGGATCTCCTGGTCTCTGCCGATGACAGGGTCAAGCTTCTGCTTGCCTGCCTTCTCCACCAGCTCTGTGCCGTATTTTTCAAGGCTCTCGTAGGTTGCCTCGGGATTGTCATTGGTTACATTTCTGGTTCCGCGCACGGTGGACAGCGCCTGCAGGAAACGCTCTCTTGTGATGGCATACTCACCGAATACGGTGGAGATCTCCCTGTTGGGATTCTTTAACATGGACAGGAACAGATGCTCCACGCTCACATACTCATCGCCCAACAGTTTCGCCTCATCCTCGGCATTGATCAACACCTTGTTCAGAGCCTGGCCCACATAGACCTCTCCGCCCTGTACCTTGGTGCGCTTTGCAAGAGCCTTCTCGGCGCGCTCCGTAAAGCCTGCACCCGAGATGCCCATGCGCTCGATGAGTTTGAAGATCAGGCTGTCCTCCACGGTCAGAAGACTGTATAACAGGTGCTCCTGCTCCACCTCCTGGTTGCCGTACTCGTATGCGAGCTTCTGGCAGCCCTCGATGGCCTGTAATGATTTCTGTGTAAATTTCTGAATATTCATTCTATGTCCCCCTTACTTACAGTAGTCAAATAAGAGTTGTTTTGTGCTCTTTGTTATATGTCTACTATAACACAGAGTCTGCCAAATGCAATGAAAATCAATAAACAAATCATAAAGAAACTATAAAAAAATTCCCCCTAATTTTGCCTTGACCATGGGAGGCTTTTGCACTATAATGCTTTTCAGCAAAAAACAAGGAGATCATAAACAATGAATAAGGACCTTACAAGCGGCGATCCGAAAAGCGTGCTCTGGCGCTTCTGTCTGCCGCTCTTCGGAAGTGTGATCTTTCAACAGTTATATAATATCGCGGACTCCCTGATCGCCGGCAAATACATCGGCGAGAACGCCCTGGCGGCGGTGGGCAACAGCTATGAGATCACTCTGATCTTCATCGCCTTCGCCTTTGGCTGCAACATCGGCTGCTCCGTGATCACCTCGAAATTCTTCGGTGCCAAAGACTACGCCAAGGTAAAGACCGCCGTGTCCACCGCAGTCATCTCAAGCGCTGTGGTAGTAGTTTCACTCATGGTCTTAGGTCTTCTCTTCGGCGGTCCCCTGCTGCACCTGATCAAGACCCCCGCGGAGCTCTATGCGGACTCCAAGCTCTACCTGGACATCTACGTATGGGGCCTTCCCTTCGTATTTTTCTACAATATCGCCACCGGAATCTTCTCCGCGCTGGGCGATTCCAGGACCCCCTTCTATTTCCTGGCGGTGTCCTCCGTAGTCAACATCTTCATGGACATCTTCTTTGTCTGCAGCTTAAATATGGGTGTTGCGGGCGTGGCCTGGGCCACCTTCCTCTGTCAGGGTGCCAGCTGCATTCTCTCCATGATCATCGTGATGCTGCGCCTTCGCCGTATGGAATCGGGCGTAAAAGGTGAGCTTTTCTCCTTCCCCGTATTCAGACAGTTTGCGGGCATTGCAATTCCCAGCATTCTCCAGCAGAGCTTCATCTCTGTTGGCAATATCATGATCCAGAGCGTGATCAACAGCTTCGGCTCCGGCGTCATCGCAGGCTATGCGGCAGGCGTCAAGTTAAACAACCTGGTGGTCACTTCCTTCACAACGCTGGGCAACGGTATCTCCAACTTCGCCGCACAGAATCTGGGCGCGGGCAAATACGACCGCATCAGAGCAGGCTTCCGAAGCGGCATCGCCCTCATCTGGGGCTTATGCCTGCCCATGTGCCTGATCTACCTGATCTTCCCGGAGTACCTGCTTCGCTTCTTTATTGAGAACCCTACCTACGATGCGCTGCACTCCGGCATCCTGTTCCTGCGCATCCTTGCGCCCTTCTACTTCGTGATCTCCGCCAAGCTTGTAGCTGACGGAATCTTACGCGGCACAGGCCTTATGAAGCAGTTCATGACCGCAACGCTGACCGACCTGATCCTGCGCGTGGTCCTGGCCTTCGTATTCTCAAGCACCGCCCTCGGCTACGTAGGCATCTGGTGCGCATGGCCTGTGGGCTGGAGCATCGCAACCGTTATGTCCATCCGGTTCTATCACAAGTATACGCCGAGGTAAGCTGACCGATCGGCTTTGGGTGAAAAAATTCATTGACCATAATACAAAAAATAAAGGCATGTTCATTCATTGAACATGCCTCTTTTTTGTTTTGGCTGGTGCATTGTCTCATCCGGCAATGCACTATTATATTTCACCGTCTGCCTTCACCCTGCGGATCACAGTGCAAACAGCGCTCTCTTTCTGTCGATCATCTCATCGATCTGCTCGATGTAGAGCTTCACGTCCTTCACATTGTCGCAGCGCTCGATGCGGCCGTCACCGAAGACACGCTTGGTGATGGAGCCTGCGCCCAGGGCAACGATGGTCTGGACCTCCTCCATGATGAGGATATTGTAAAGTCCGTACTTGTCGGGAAGGGCATAGCCCACGTTCTCGAAGTTGCCGGACATATTTTTCTGGCGATACAGGTAGTAGGGCTGCATGCCGAGCGCTCTCGCACCCTCCGCAGCGATCTCCATGGTCTCGTCTGTATTTTTCAGCATGGACACGCCGTTCTCCAGGATCCACTGGCTTAAGCGGGATGCCCTCTTGATCGCCAGGGAGTGTACAGTCAGGCTGTCGGGTGCCATCCGCACCACCTCATCGATGGTCCTCTGCACATCCTCCGCAGTCTCTCCGGGCAGACCTAAGATCAGGTCCATGTTGATATTGTCAAAGCCAACCTGTCTGGCAAGCTTGTATGCCTCCCGCACCTGCTCGACGCTTGCGCGTCTGCCGATGATGTCCAAAGTCTCCTGCTTCATGGTCTGGGGATTGACAGAGATTCTGCCGACACCGTGCTTCTTAAGGACACGAAGCTTCTCCTCTGTGATGCTGTCGGCTCTGCCTGCCTCCACAGTGAACTCCTTCACGGTGTCCATGGGGAAATAGCTCTTAAGCGCGCCGATCAGACGGTCCAGCTGCTCTGCCTCCAGAGTGGTGGGGGTGCCGCCGCCGATGTAGACGCTGTCAAGCACCTTGTCCGCAAAAGCCTCAGCCACATAGGCCATCTCCTTGATCACGCAGTCAAGATACTGCTCCACGGCCTTCTTGTACGCCGCGATGGGGAAGGAGGTAAAAGAACAATACAGACATGTTGTGGGGCAAAAAGGAATGCCGATATAGAGGCTGTAGCCCTTCTCGTAATTGACGGTGCTTAAGATCCTGCGCTCACGCTCCGCAATGTCAATGCCGAGGGCTGCCTTTTTGTCGCTGACAAAATGCTTCCCCTGAAGGAAAGCTGTGATCTCTTCGTGGCTGCGTCCCTCCTCCAGCATGCCGTAGGCGATCTTGGTGGGACGAATGCCGGTGAGGTTGCCCCAGGGAAGCTCCCTGCCGGTCTCCTGCACCAGGGTCTTATAGAGGAATGCCTTGAAGCCTTCCTTGTAGGTGCCCTTCTCAGAGTCGTACTGCCAGGAATACTGCTTCTCTCCCATGCTAAGGGAAGCGCCGCTCTCATCCATGCAGATGTTCATCTTGGGCTCTTCCTCGGGGGCATTTTTGCTCTCGGGAGTGATGACCTTTACCTGGCTCTCTCCGAAAAATGCCTTCACCAGAGAGTGCACGTCGTATTCATAATTGCTCTGATTTAAAGTTACGTAGTAATTGTTTTCCATTATTTTTAACCGGTATAACCGTTGTACTGCTTCTCGTAGCCGATGGTGGTGCTGTCACCGTGACCGGGATACACGAGGGTATCGTCGGGCAGGATGTAGAGCTTCTCCTTGATGGAGCGCACCAGAGTACCCATGCTGCCGGTGGGCAGATCGGTACGGCCCACGGACTCTGCGAATAAGGTATCGCCGCTTACCAGCACGCCGCCGTCCTCAAAATAATAACAGCAGCCGCCTGCGGTATGACCGGGGGTTGCGATCATCTTAACGGTGATTCCCGCAAGAGTGATCACGTCGCCGTCCTTCAGATAGTGATCTGCATCGATGGTGCAGGGTCTGCCTGCGCCTGCGGACACGTTCATGCGCGCGTTGTTTAAGAGCTCCTTCTCGGCCTCGTTGGCATAGACCTCGATGGGATTCTCCCTGCCTTCGTTTGCGGCCTCCTTAAGGGCTTCTACGCCCCAGATATGGTCGAAATGACCGTGGGTAAGAAGAATACCCTCCACGGAAAAACCGTTCTTTACAAGGGCTGCATAGATCTTGTCGCCGTAGTCGGCGGGGTCGATGACAAGGGCTCTTGTGTCGCCCTCAGTGTATACAAAGTAGGTGTTGGTCTGAGCCATGCCCAGGACCATGCGTCCGATCTTGATCATTGTGTTCTCCTCCGGGGCCTGCTCTTGTTAGCCCGTGGTTCTCTCGATGTCGATAACGCTCTCGATAGCGCGCAGTTTCTCAATAATGTGGTTCAGCTCGTCTCTGCCGGTGATCTCAAAAGAAGTCTGCAGGGTAGCCATGCCCTGCTTGCTGGTTCTGGTGTTCATGGAGAGAATGTCGATATTCTTCTCGGTGAGAGTTCTGGAGACATCTGCCAGCAGACCGTTACGGTTGTTGGCGTAGATGGTGATCTCGGACAGATACTTCTCCGCGGAATTGGAGTCGTTCTTCTCCCACTCTGCGTCCATGAGACGTGCTCTCTCGATCTCAGGCAGTGCGGCAATGTTGACGCAGTCGGTTCTGTGGATGGAGATACCGCGTCCTCTGGTGATGAAGCCCACGATCTCGTCTCCGGGAACGGGGGAACAGCACTTGGAAAAACGCACGGACAGATCCGCGATACCCTTTACCACGATGCCGCTCTTGCTCTTCATGCGGGCGGGCTTCGCAGTACCTGCGGACTCTGCAATGTTCTGCAGGACCTCCTCGTCTGTGATCTCCTTCTTGTGCTCTCTGTCGTAGAGCTCCAGAAGCTTATTGACTACCTGACCTTCCTTCAGACCGCCGTGGCCGATACCCGCAAGGACGCTGTCCCAGTCGTGGAAACCGTACTTGCGCATGATCGCCTCCATATAGGCGGGCTTCAGAAGGTTGGACATGTTGATGGATTTACTCTTGCAGTAGTTTGCCAGAAGTTCCTTGCCTCGAACGATGTTGTCGTCCTTCAGCTCTGCTCTGAACCACTGGTTGATCTTGTTCTTCGCCTGAGTACTCTTTACCAGGGACAGCCAGTCACGGCTGGGACCCTTGGAGTTCTGGGAAGTGATGATCTCGATTCGGTCACCGTTCTTGATCTGATAATCGATGGTGACCAGCTTGTCATTGACTCTCGCGCCGACCATGCGGTTGCCCACCGCGGAGTGGATGCTGTAAGCGAAGTCAATAGGTGTGGAGCCTACGGGCAGAGTCTTAACATCGCCGGTAGGGGTGAAGCAGTAAACGCTCTCGGAGAACAGGTCCAGATCGCTCTTTAAGAGATTCAGGAACTCTCTGTTGTCGGACATGTCCCGCTGCCACTCCAGGATCTGGCGCAGCCATACGAGCTTCTCTTCCTCCTGCAGGGATGCCTTCTTGCCGTCGGAGGCCTCCTTGTATTTCCAATGTGCCGCAATACCGTACTCAGCCGCCTTGTGCATCTCAAAGGTACGGATCTGCACCTCAAAAGGAGTTCCTGTGGAACCGATCAGAGTGGTGTGCAGAGACTGGTACATATTGGGCTTGGGCATTGCAATGTAGTCCTTGAAACGGCCGGGAATGGGCTTGTACATCTCGTGGATCACGCCCAGTGCCGCATAGCAGTCCTTCACGCTGTCAACGATGATGCGGACTGCGAACAGATCGTAGATCTGATCAAGGGTCTTATTCTGGTTCTTCATCTTCTTGTAGATGCTGAAGAAATGCTTGACGCGGCCGTCCACCTTGGCGGTGATGCCTGCATTCTCCACGTGCTCGCGCACTTCATCTACAATGCTCTGAATATATTTTTCACGAACGCTCTTGCGAAGGGCGATCTTGTCGACTAAGTCGTAGTAGACCTCGGGCTCCAGATAACGCAGGGAAAGGTCGTCCAGCTCGATCTTGACGCGGCTGATACCCAGTCTCTGTGCAATGGGACAATAGATCTCCAGCGTCTCCTTTGCGGTACGCTGCTGGCTCTCGGGATTGCGGTACTTCAGTGTTCTCATGTTGTGCAGACGGTCGGCCAGCTTGATGATGATAACACGGATATCCTTGGCCATTGCAAGGAACATCTTACGCAGGTTCTCCGCCTGCATCTCAAGCTTCGCGTCGTATCCGTCTCCCTCAGAGGAGAGGGGGATCTGCTCCAGCTTGGTAACCCCGTCTACCAGAAGCGCTACGTCCTCACCGAACTCGCGAACCACGTCCGCGTCGGTCA
>JAZULD010000058.1:0-18229 GCA_045643625.1 Acetatifactor sp.
TCCGATTCTACCGGTTGGGTTTACGATCCCGAAGGTATCGATGTTGCTCTCCTTAAGGAGGTTAAGGAAGTTAAGCGTGCACGTCTTACCGAGTATGCTGCAGCAAGACCTTCCGCACAGTATCATGACAAGGCTACCGAGGGTACCAATCAGTGGACCGTTAAGGTTGACATCGCTCTTCCTTGCGCTACCCAGAACGAGCTGAATCTTGAAGATGCTAAGACCCTGGTTGCTAACGGCGTATTCGCAGTAGCAGAGGGTGCTAACATGCCTTCCACTCCCGATGCAGTTGAGTACTTCCAGGCAAACGGCGTTCTGTTCTGCCCCGGCAAGGCTTCCAACGCAGGTGGTGTTGCTACTTCCGCACTCGAGATGAGCCAGAACTCCGAGAGACTTTCCTGGACCTTCGAAGAGGTTGACGCTAAGCTTAAGGACATCATGGTTAACATCTTCCACAACCTTGACGCTGCTGCTAAGAAGTACGGCAAGGACGGCGACTATGTTGCAGGTGCTAACATCGCAGGCTTCTTAAAGGTTGCTGATGCTATGACCGCACAGGGTATCGTTTAATTCGGTTTTAAGCGATCATTTCGCAGAAATGGAATAACATATGTGGGGAATTATTGTTAGTCTGTTTATCGGTGCTGTTGCAGGATGGCTGGCAGGCAAGATCATGAAAAGCAGTAATGGTCTGCTTGTGAATATCATCCTCGGCGTTGTCGGCGGTGTGGTAGGTAAGTTCCTTTTCGGTCTTATCGGCATTTCCTTCAACGGTCTTATCGGCAGCATTGTAGGCGCAGCGATCGGTGCGTGCATCGTTATCGCTCTTGCCAGAAAGATTTCAAAATAATATTCAGACAGGTGAGAGGGCAGTCCTTATGGGCTGCCCTTTTTTGTCGTTCCAACGAGCGAAGTAGATGCATTGCTTTTCATGTCGGCATTTGTTTTACGGACGGGAATCTGAAGGACTCCGCTCTTTATTTCCGTCCGAAGATTTGGTATAATAGATTGACTAAAAATACTACTACGGTTTTTCCGGGAGAAAAGAGGACAATATGAAGGTTTTACTGGTAAATGGCAGCGCACATGCGAAGGGATGTACCTACACCGCTCTGTGTGAGGTGGCAGGCGCCCTTGAGAAGAACGGAATTGAGACTGAGATCATGCAGCTGGGTGTGAAGCCCATCGCAGGCTGCATGGGCTGCGGTGCCTGCAGAAGTACCGGCAAATGTGTAATAGACGATGTTGTAAATGAATTCGTAGAGAAGGCTAAGGACTGCGACGGCTTCGTGTTCGGTTCTCCCGTTCACTATGCAAGTGCCAACGGCGCGATCACTTCCTTCTTAGACAGAGCATTTTATGGCAAAAACAGAGGCTTCCAGGGTAAGCCCGCAGCCTGCATCGTAAGCTGCAGAAGAGCAGGCTCCACCGCGGCTCTGGATCAGCTGAACAAGTACCTGACCATCAGCTGCATGCCTGTTGTATCCAGCCAGTACTGGAATATGGTTCACGGCAACACCCCCGAGGAGGTAAAACAGGACTTAGAGGGCATGCAGATCATGCGCACCCTGGGCAACAACATGGCATGGCTGTTAAAGTGCATCGAGCTCGGTAAGGAGAACGGCGTGACCTTCCCTGAGAGAGAGCCCGGCATCTTTACCAATTTTGTGAGATAAGTGTTGTATCTTTGGAGAACATAAATGGCGGCAAAGAAATATTACGCAGTAAAAAAAGGAAAGCTGACGGGTCTTTTCTACAGCTGGGATGATTGCAAACAGGCTGTGGACGGGTACCCCAATGCGGATTATAAGGGTTTTGCGCTCCTTTCTGAGGCGCTTGCGTACCTTGGAATCGAGGAAGGTGCGCCTGTGAGAGCGGAACGGGTTATTGCAGTGCCCACGGAACCGGCGCATAACGCAGCCAACATTTCCGGTGCTTCAGGTGCTACGAATGCAGCCGACATGGCAGGCATCGCCGGCTCTGCCCAGACAGGTGGGACCGCCCTTGTCTCCCGAAGAAGAAGCGCAGTCACCACCCCGAACACCGAGTGGCCCGCACCCGGAACGCTTCGCGCCTATGTGGACGGAAGCTATGACGACGGCCTTAAGAAGTATGCCTTCGGATGTGTTTTTTTACTGCCCGAGCAGAAGATATACAGAATCTTCGGCAACGGGGACAACCCGCAGTCCCTGCAGCACCGCAACGTGACCGGCGAGATGCTGGGCGCCATGTATGCGGTGAAGACTGCCATGATCAACGGTTTCGGTGCCATCGAGATCTTTTACGATTACGAGGGCATTGAGAAGTGGGTGAGCGGCGAGTGGAAGAGCAGAACGGAGCTGACCGGCAAGTATGCCGCGTCCATGAGAGAGTGGGGCAGATCCATCAGGATCTCCTTTCAGAAGGTACCCGCTCACAGCAATGTGCGCTTCAACGAGCTTGCGGATGAGACCGCAAAAAGAGGAATTATTGAGGGAAGCGGTGTCCCCAAAGTGTATCATTTTGAGGATATGGAAGCCGTAGAGGAATAAAAATGGAACAGATTCGATTGAATAAATACCTTGCCCGGTGCGGCATCTGCTCCCGCAGAGATGCGGACAAGCTGATCGAGCAGGGCAGGGTCACAGTCAACGGAAGAGTCGCACAGATGGGACAGGCTGTTACCGACAGTGATGTGATCCTGGTTGACAGGGAGCCCGTTCGGGGGAAAAATGAGCCCGTTGTGCTTGCTTTTTATAAGCCCATCGGCGTCACCTGCTCCGAGAAGGACAGACATGCGGAGAAGCTGGTAACAGAGCTCATCGATTATCCCGTGAGAGTGACCTACGCCGGCAGACTGGATAAGGATTCGGAAGGCCTGCTGCTTTTGACCAACGACGGTGACCTGATCGATGCCATGATGCGCGGCGCCAACCTTCATGAGAAGGAGTATGTGGTGAAGGTGGACAGACCTGTGACTGAGGAATTTTTGACCACCATGTCTCAGGGCATTTATCTTGAGGAGTTAAAACAGCGCACCAGAGAGTGCAAGGTGGAGCAGCTTGGCCCCTACACCTTTAAGATCGTGCTGACCCAGGGCTTGAACCGCCAGGTGCGCAGAATGTGTCAGTTCTGCGGCTACCGTGTCAGACAGCTGAAGCGCGTGCGCGTGATGAATATCAAGTTGGGAGATCTGCGCCCCGGAGAGTACAGAAAGCTTGAAGGAAACGAGCTGACCTATCTCTACAAGGGTGCTTTGGAATAAAGCTTTCCGGCAATGGAGGAAGAGCAATGCAGTCCAAAATGGAACGAATGAAGGAACTGACAGCCCTCTTAAATGAGGCGTCAAAGGCCTATTATGCACAGGATCGCGAGATCATGAGTAATTTTGAATACGACAGACTCTATGACGAGCTTTCAGCCTTAGAGGAGGAGCTCGGCACAGTGCTTGCAAACAGCCCCACCGTGAACATCGGCTATGAGGCGGTGGATGAGCTGCCCAAGGAGGTCCATGAGTCCCCCATGCTGTCTCTTGACAAGACCAAGGACAGAGAGGCTCTGAGAGCCTGGCTGCAGGGCCACGAGGCGCTGCTGTCATGGAAGCTGGACGGTCTTACCGTGGTGCTCACCTACGGCGGCGGTAAGCTTGTGAAAGCAGTCACCAGAGGCAACGGCGAGATCGGTGAGGTCATCACCAACAATGCCTCCACCTTCGTGAATCTGCCCCTGCGCATTCCCTTCACAGGAGATCTGGTGCTTCGAGGCGAGGCGGTCATCGGCTATGCGGATTTTGAGAAGATCAACGAGAAGATCACCGATGCGGATGCCAAGTACAAGAACCCCAGAAACCTCTGCAGCGGTTCCGTGCGCCAGCTGAACAACGCAGTGACCGCAGAGAGAAACGTGCAGTTTTACGCCTTTTCCCTGGTGAGAGCGGATGGTGCCGACTTTAAGAACTCCAGAAAGGGACAGTTTGACTTCCTGAAGGAGCAGGGCTTCGCTGTGGTAGAGCATGTGCTCGTCACAGAGGAGAATATCCTTGACGAGATCGCTTCTTTTGAGAGAAAAATCGAGACAAATGACATCCCTTCAGACGGTCTGGTGCTGACCTACGAGGATATCGAATACGGCAGAAGTCTGGGAAGAACCGCCAAGTTCCCCAGAGATGCCATTGCCTTTAAATGGGCGGACGAGACCAGGGAGACGAAGCTTCTTGAGATCGAGTGGAGCGCCAGCAGAACCGGCCTGATCAATCCTGTGGCTATTTTTGAGCCCGTGGAGCTTGAGGGAACCACCGTGAGCCGTGCTTCCGTTCACAATATCAGCACCGTGCGCGCCCTGAAGCTGGGCATCGGAGACAGGATCACAGTCTACAAGGCCAACATGATCATTCCCCAGATCGCCGAGAATCTCACCATGAGCGACAGCATCGAGGTGCCCGCATTCTGTCCTGTCTGCGGCGAGCCCACCACACTGAAGCAGAGCGGAGATGTGCAGGTCCTCTACTGCACCAATGAGGAGTGCGCAGCCAAGAAGATCAAGTCCTTTACCCTGTTTGTAAGCAGGGATGCCATGAATATCGACGGCCTGTCCGAGGCTACCCTGGAGAAGTTTATCGACAGCGGTTTTATCAGAGAATTCGCCGATCTCTACGATCTGGAGCAGTACAAGGACAATATCGTGTCCATGGAAGGCTTCGGTGAGAAGTCTTTTGCCAAGCTGAAGGAGAGCATTGAAGTCAGCAGAAACACCACGCTGCCCAGAGTGCTGTATGCACTTGGTATTGCCAATATCGGCGCAGCCAACGCCAAGGTGATCTGCAGACATTTCGATCACGATGTGCAGAAGGTTTTGAATGCTTCGGCTGAGGAGCTTGCCTCCATCGAGGGCGTTGGTGAAGTCATTGCGGACGCTTACGTGCAGTACATGAGCGACGAGCGAAACCGTGAGAGGATCACACATCTGCTTGATAAGCTTACCATCGAGGCACCTGTCATTTCGGCGGAAGATAAGACCTTAAGCGGCCTGATCTTCGTGGTCACCGGCAGCCTGAATCATTTCGAGAACCGAAATCTTCTGAAGGATGAGATCGAGAAGAGAGGCGGCAAAGTGACCGGAGGAGTCACCGGCAAGACAACCTGCCTGATCAACAATGATGTGACATCGGCTTCCTCCAAGAACAAGAAGGCCAAGGAATTGGGTGTTCCCATCCTTTCCGAGGAAGAGTTTTTGAAAACTTACTTGCCCGATGTATAAAAAGCGTGTATAATTTGTGTTCCACGCTGTGAAACGCGTGAGGCCCTTTAATATAGTTTTTTCAGAAAAAAGAGGTTTAGACATGCCCATTAAAATTCAGAGCGATCTGCCCGCAAAAGAGATCCTTGAAAACGAGAATATATTCGTAATGGACGAATTCAGAGCACTGCACCAGGATATCCGTCCCCTGCAGGTTCTGATTCTTAATAATATGCCTGTGAAGATGGACACCGAGCTGCAGCTTCTGCGTGCCCTGTCCAACACTCCCTTACAGGTGGATGTGACCTTCATGAACGTGAAGAGCCACGTGTCCGTAAACACCCCGCCCAGCCACTTAAACAGATTCTACAGCACCTTAGACGACATCCGTGACCGCAAGTTCGACGGCATGATCATCACCGGTGCGCCTGTTGAGGATATCACCTTCGAGGAGGTGGACTACTGGGAGGAGACCTGCGAGATCTTCGAGTGGGCCAAGACCCATGTCACCAGCACCCTGCATATCTGCTGGGCTGCACAGGCAGGTTTTTACTATTATTACGGAATCAACAAGAGACAGCTGCCCGCCAAGCTCTTCGGCGTGTACGAGCACAAGGTGTCCAATCGTAAGACTCCCCTGGTAAGAGGTTTTGACGATGTATTCCTTGCTCCTCACAGCCGTCATACCGAGACTCCTTCCGCACCTCTTCATGAGTGCAAGGATCTGACCATCTTAGCCGAGTCCGACGCCGCAGGCGTATTCCTTGCCATCGCAGAGGGCGGCCGCAAGATCTTCGTCACCGGACATCCCGAGTATGACCGCTACACCCTGAACAACGAGTACTACAGAGACCTGAACAAGGGTCTGCCCATCCAGCTGCCTTATAATTATTACCCTGAGAACGATCCCGAGCAGAGACCTCTGCTGCAGTGGCGTTCCCACAGCAACAATTTCTACTCTAACTGGCTGAACTACTACGTATATCAGGCAACTCCCTACGATGTGGGCGATATCGGCGGAGAGAGCGCAAAATGAGACTGAGACCTTTTTTGCCAAAGCAGGATTTCGATTCTGTCAAAGACTGGATCTCAGATGAGTACACCTACGCGCTCTGGAGCGCGGGACTCATTGAGTACCCGCTAAGCTGTGAGAAACTGGAGGAACTGATGGAGCGTCTGGCGGCGGAGAGAGGAGACCATCCTTTTATCGTCGAGGAAGATGACGGCACTCCCGTGGGATTCTTTTTCTACGCAACGGTCCTTTCGGAGAACGAGGGCAAGCTTCGCTTTATCATGGTGGACCCCACGAAGCGGGGCAGAGGCATCGGCAGAAGAATGCTTAAGCTTGCAGCAAAGTATTCCTTCGAGATCGCAGGCGCGGATGCGTTAAGCATGAATGTTTTCTCGGTGAACGAGAGAGCGAAGAGATGCTACGAGAGCGCAGGCTTCAGAGAGAGAAGCTTTACGGAGAACGCTTTTACCTACAGAGGTGAGAGCTGGGGCAGGTACAATATGGTCCTGTACAGAGAATAATGAAAATTTGGGCACCGGCGCCGGACCGGTGCCTTTTTATGGGCAAAATTCTATGCATTAATTTCGAAGAAAGCACTTGTTTTTTACGAAATACGATGTATAATATGAATAATTATGTGATAAAACTGATATTTATACAGGAGGCAATTATGGACAAGAAAAAAAGACAAATCAAAGAGCCCAAAATGATCCACGCATTGATCGTTTTTGCGGTTCTGATCGGCAGCATGGCAATCGGTATTATCTTCTATGACGCAGGTGTTCACACTTCCATGTTCATCGGCGGCGTTGCAGCAGCTGTTATGGCACTGTACCTCGGTTATGACTGGGATTTCATCGAGAATGCGATGAGAGACGGTATCATGAATGCATTACAGGCAGTAATCATTCTGATGATCGTAGGTATTCTGGTAGGTATCTGGATCTTAAGCGGCGTTGTTCCCGCAATGATCTATTACGGAATGAAGCTCTTATCCCCCAGCATTTTCCTGATTGCTTCCGTTCTGATCTGCTCCATTACCTCTCTTGCAACCGGTACTTCCTGGGGAACCATCGGTACCATGGGTCTTGCACTGGTAGGTATCGCAGTCGGTCTTGGCATCCCTGCTCCCATGGCAGTTGGTGCTATCATCTCCGGCGCATACTTCGGTGATAAGATGTCCCCTCTTTCCGACACCACCAACCTTGCACCCGCAATGGCAGGAACCGACGTATTTACCCACGTTAAGTTCATGATGCTTCCCACCGCAATTTCCTACGCAATTACCCTTGTAGTATTCGGTGTTCTCGGTGCAAACTACGCACACGGCGCAAACATGGATATGAGCGCAGTTGCACAGATGAGCGACGGTCTTACCTCCATGTTCAATATCAATCCTTTACTGCTGCTTCCTCCTGTGATCGTTATCGTGGCTGTAGCATTTAAGGTTCCCGCAATTCCCGGCATTACCCTCGGTATTATCGCAGGTGCTATCGTAGGCGTTATCTTCCAGCAGGGCATCACCTTCGGTGACATCCTTGTTGCAGGTATGGACGGTTACTCCTGTGAGACCGGTGTTGAGGCTCTCGACAGCCTGTTAAGTACCGGTGGTATCTCCAACATGATGTTCTCCGTATCCCTGACCATCATCGCTATGATCTTCGGCGGTATCATGGAGAAGACCGGCATGCTGGATGCAGTTGTAAGCCGTATCGTTAAGATCGCTAAGCGTCCTTCCACCCTGGTTCTTACCACCGAGGTTACCTGTGTACTCAGTAACGTAACCATGCCTGAGCAGTACATCTCTGTAGTAGTTCCCGGCAGAATGTATGCTGATTCCTACAGAGAGATGGGTCTGCATCCCAAGACTCTGTCCAACGCACTGGAGAGTGCAGGTACCGTTACCTCCGCACTGATCCCCTGGAACACCTGTGGTGTTTACATCCTCGGTGTCCTCGGTGTTTCCACCTTCCAGTACTTCCCTTATGCGATCTTCAACCTTGTAACTCCTATCGTTACCCTGCTTCTTGCATTCATGGGTATTGCACTTGCCGATATGGACGGCAACACCTTCTTCGCAAACAGAAGAGCTAAGAAGGCAGCAAAATAAAGGCTGGTATAAATATGGCACAATATCCTGTTTTGCGTATTTTCTTACGCAGAATAGCTGAAAACGTACAGCAGATCGTCAGACGTGCTGACCTTGCAGGCGTCTCGGTCACCGGTGTTACGAAATGCGCTGCGGGCAATCCTGAGATTGCCCGCATTTATATTGAAAACGGAATCGCATCCATCGGTGATTCCCGCATACAGAATCTTGAAAAAATGAAGGACATCCCCGCAGAGAAGTGGCTGATCCGCATTCCTATGGCCTCAGAGGTCAGAGACGTGGTGGCTCTCGCCGATGTCTCCTTAAACTCAAGCATTGAGACACTGCGCCTTCTGGACGCAGAAGCTGTGAAGCAGAAGAAGCGTCACGGCGCGGTCCTTATGGTTGACGCGGGAGACTTAAGAGAAGGCTGGTTTGTGGGCGACGGCACCGACTTAAGCGAGGAGAATGCCGCCCTGGCTGCGAGAGAGCGCGAAGCGTTCCTTGAGGCTGTCAGAGAGATCGCAGGCATGGAGGGCGTGTACCTTAAGGGAATCGGCGTCAATTCCACCTGTTTTGGCTCGGTCATTCCCACGGAGCAGACCTTTACAGGTCTCTTTGCCCTGAAAAAAGAGGCAGAGGAGATCACAGGCAAGCCGGTTGATGTCATCTCAGGCGGCAATTCCAGCTCCTACTATCTGCTTGAGAGCGGAAGACTGCCCGCGGGCGTCAATAATCTGCGCCTTGGCGAGTCCGTGCTCTTCGGAAGAGACACCTCCTATCTGGAGGAGTATTCCTACCTGAATCAGAACTGCTTCGAACTGGTGACCCAGATCGTGGAGTGCAAGGAGAAGCCCACCTACCCGATCGGTGAGATCGGGGTCAATTCCTTCGGCGAGAAGATCTACTACGAGGACAAGGGCATCAGAAAGCGCGCCATCATTGCCATCGGCAAGCAGGATGTGATCCCGGACCACATTGTTCCCATGGACCCCGGCATCACTATCGAGGGCGCAAGCTCCGACCACATGATCCTCGACGTGACAGACGCGAAGAAGGATTATCAGGTCGGCGACCTTGTGAGCTTCACCGCCGACTACGCAGGCATTCTCTGGCTGTGCACCTCCGATTATGTGCGCAAGGAGATCGTGGAATAAGACCTTCGAAGGACCGTTCAGAGCGGCAGAAGAGTACTTTCTACTATTCCGATCATTACTTGATTCAATATTGAATTTTATCCCCCGCAGGAGACTGCGGGGGATCTTTGTTTCTGAAAAGAATCTAAAAAAAACGGCACTTTGTTGCCTTATAGAGCAGGGAATGATACAATAGTAGAATGCCAAAAGTAAGCAAGACTGCGGAGGTAGTTACAGATGAGTTCTTTTCAGCGTAAATTCGGCAAATATGCCATTCATAATCTGACGATCATTCTGATCGGCTGTTATATCGTAGGATATGTGCTGCAGCTGGCCAACCCCGGCGTGCTGACCTATCTGACTCTGGATCCCTACAGGATCCTGCATGGAGAAGTCTGGAGACTGTTCTCCTGGCTGCTCGTTCCTCCGGAGAGTCTGAATATTTTTACCATCATCATGCTGTTTTTCTACTACAGCATCGGTACCGTGATGGAGAAGACCCTGGGAGAGTACCACTACAATGTGTACATCTTCACAGGTCTGCTTCTCACCATTGTGGGCAGCTTCTTAAGCATGGGTTATATCTACCTGATCTCAGGTGACGCAGCGTCCATCGTGGTGCCCATGTACATGCAGGCAGGCGCGGTGATGTTCAGCACCTACTACATCAATATGTCGATCTTCTTAGCCTTTGCGGCGACCTACCCCGAGGTGCAGGTCCTTCTGATGTTCGTCATCCCCGTGAAGGTAAAGTGGATGGGTATCCTGGATGCGATCCTGCTGATCTACTCCTTGTTTACCGATAATGTTTTTGTAAAATTCGCTGTCGGCGCGGCACTGTTGAACTTCGTGATCTTCTACCTGAAGTTCAGAAGCCGCAGAAGCTTAAGCCCCAAACAGATCAAGCGCAGGGCAGAGTTTCGGAGAGAAGTGAAGCAGGCGCCTCCCTCACGCACCCACAAGTGTGCGGTCTGCGGCAGAACTCCCGAGGACGGCGAGAACCTGGAGTTCCGTTTCTGCTCCAAGTGCAGCGGAACCTACGAATATTGTCAGGATCATTTATTTACTCATGTGCATGTGAAATAGGAGAGACGAATGGAGAATAAAGAATTACTCTTTGCCCGCACGCTGGAAGAGGTGCGCAAGACCGCCAAAGAGCAGGGCAATGTGATCGGCGAGGAGCAGGTGCGCGAGGCATTTGCGGCGCTGGAACTGAACGACGAACAGCTGCAGATGGTTTTTGACTATCTGAAGAATCATAAGATCGGTATCGGCGAGGCGGTGGACCCCGACGCTTATATGAGCGGCGAGGAGAGAGACTACCTGGCAGATTATCTGGCGGAGCTTGAGGCGCTTCCCAAGTACTCCGACAGCGAAAAGAGAGCCTACACCATGCAGGCCATGGCAGGCGACGAGGTGGCTGCACAGAAGGTGCTGGAGATGTATCTTCCAGATGTGGCTGAGCTTGCAAGGCTCTACGCAGGTCAGGGCGTTCTCCTGGAGGACCTGATCGGTGTCGGCAATGTGGCACTGACCATCGGCACAGGCATGCTCGGCAGTATGGAGGAGCCCGAGGAGGTTCAGGGCATGCTTGGCAAGATGATCATGGATGCCATGGAGGAGGCCATCGAGGAGAACGAGGCTGAGAAAAAACAGGACCGCAAGGTGGCCGAGAACGTAAATCAGGTCATGGAGAAGGCAAGGGAATTAAGCGAGGAGCTTCGCAGAAAGGTCACCGCCGAGGAACTTGCGGAGGAGTCCGGTCTGTCCCTGAAGAAGATCAGGGACGCCCAGCGCATGAGCGGTTTTCAGATCGAATACCTGGAGTAAATTATGAAAAAGACAGTATACGAAGACAATAAATACAGCATGCAGGATACAGGCAACCTGTATATCGGCTGCAAATACACCATGGGAGAGATCATCGAGGAGGAGAACATCACCTTCAAATTCCGCCTGATCGTTGAGAGATATCTGCTTCAGGATTCGGACCTTGAAGATACGCTGGAGACCTATCTCTACTACCTTGAGGAGAAGAATTTCGCGGTGAAGATCTTAAAGCAGCTTCGCGCGAGAGTGAAGGTCAATGTGATCGAAGAGAAGAAGCATCTCGGCGGCAGGATCGAGAAGTGCTATGTGACCCGCATGATCCCCATCGAGAAGCTGGTTGCACTGCCCGTGGCCGAGAAGGAAAAGTGCGGCATGGTCGTACAGGAACTTGCGCTCAGCAAATTAGCCCTTATGGCATTTTAAGTAATATAAGTTGTAATGAAAGGAATCAGACAAATGAGAATTGAAGACGTAGCATCATTTGAAATACTGGAGAAGAGACAGATCGATGACATCAGAAGCGAGGGCGTGATCCTGCGCCACAAGAAGACCGGCGCCAAGGTCGTGCTTCTGTCCAATGATGACGAGAACAAGGTGTTCTACATCGGTTTCCGCACTCCTCCCAGGAACTCCACAGGCGTGGCACATATCTTGGAGCATTCCGTGCTCTGCGGTTCTAAGGAGTTCCCCATGAAGGATCCTTTTGTTGAACTGGCTAAGGGCTCCTTAAACACCTTCCTGAACGCAATGACCTATCCCGATAAGACTCTTTATCCCGTGGCAAGCTGCAACGACGCAGACTTCCGCAATCTGATGCATGTCTATCTGGATGCGGTTTTTTATGCCAATATCTACACCAATGAGAGCATCTTCCGTCAGGAGGGCTGGCATTACGAGATCGAGAAGCCCGAGGACGATCTGGTGATCAACGGCGTTGTATATAACGAGATGAAGGGCGCACTGTCCGCACCCGAGGATCTCTTAGAACAGCAGCTTCTTCTTGGTCTTTATCCCGACTCCATCTACGGCAATGAGTCCGGCGGCGATCCCGAGTTCATCCCCGACTTATCCTACGAGGAGTTCCTGGCATTCCACAGTAAGTTCTATCATCCTTCCAACAGCTACATTTACCTCTACGGCAACATGGACATGGCTGAGAAGCTCATCTACCTGGATGAGGCATATCTGAGCAATTTCGATGCCCTCAGCGTGGATTCCGAGATCGGTATCCAGCCTGCTTTTGACGCAATGCGCCGCATCGAGAAGCCTTATCCCGTAAACAGCGGTGAGACCGAAGAAGAGAACACTCACTTCGGCATCAGCTACAGCGTGGCAGACAGCCTTGACAGAGAGATGTATGTTGCAATGCAGGTCATCGACTATGCTCTTTGCTCCGCTCCCGGCGCAGTGCTTCACGAGGCACTGATCGAGAAGGGCCTTGGCAAGGATGTCTACAGCATCTGCGAGAACGGCATCAAGCAGCCTTTCTTCGCGATCGTCAGCAAGGACGCAGACGCAAGCCGCGAGGCAGAGTTCCTTCAGGTCGTTGAGGAGACCCTGAAGAAGGTCGTTTCCGAAGGCTTTGATGAGAAGGCACTGCTTGCGGGCCTGAACAATATGGAGTTTAAGTTCAGAGAGGCAGACTTCGGCACCTATCCCAAGGGACTGATGTACGGTCTGCAGATCATGGACAGCTGGCTGTATGACGAGAGCAAGCCTTTCATTCATATCGAGGCTCTTGAGACCTTTGCCAAGCTTCGCAGCAAGATCAAGGAAGGCTATTTTGAGAAGCTCATCGAGAAGTACCTTCTGAACAATTCCCACAGCATTCTGGTAGTCTTAAAGCCCAAGGCAGGACTGATGGAAGAGCAGGAGGAGAAGGCGCTTGCCAAGCTTGCCGAGATCAAGGCAAACATGACTCCCGAGGATATCGAGGAGGCTATCAGAAAATACGAGGCCCTGAACGCTTTCCGTGAGACTCCCGACTCCAAGGAGGATCTTGAGAAGCTTCCCCTGCTTCGCAGAGAGGACCTGAAAAAAGAGCCCGTTCTTCCCGTAAACAAGGCAGGCAGTCTGGGAGACATCCCCTTCCTGCATCATGATATTTTTACCAACGGAATCGCATACTTAAGACTGCAGTTCTCCTTAAAGGACATCCCCGAAGAGTACTACAAGTACATGGGCATCTTCAAGGAGTGCATGGGTCTTATGAACACCGCCAACTACCGCTACGGCGATCTGGCCAATGAGGTCAACCTGGTATCCGGCGGTATCGGCGTTCACCACGAGATCTACAACCTGGTCGACGGCTCCTACAAGACCTTCCTTGAGGTGACCACCAAGACCATGTTCGACAATATCGACAAGACCATGGAGCTTGTCAACGAGATCCTGTTCTCCAGCGATTATGCGGACGAGAAGCGTCTTTACGAGCTGCTTGCGGAGGAGAGAAGCCGCATGCAGACCGCTATGATGGGCGCAGGCCACAGAATCGCAAGCGCGAGAGCACTTTCCTACGGCAGCGAGGCCGCAGTGGTTGAGGACAATGTAAACGGCATCAACTTCTACCGTCTGCTGTGCGACCTTGTGGACAACTTCGAGGAGAAGAAGGGCGACCTGATCGAGAAGCTTCAGACACTTGCTCACATGATCCTTCGCAAGGAGAACTTAAGCGTAGACCTGACCGCAGGCGAGGAGACGATCGCTATGATCGAGGCTCCTGTGCAGGCAGTCTGCGAGAAGCTTTACACCGACGAAGTGAAGAAGGGTGAGTATCATCCCGCTGTTGAAGTGAAGAACGAGGGCTTCATGACCTCCGGCCAGGTACAGTATGTCTGCCGTGCAGGCAGTTTTACTGACAAGGGTCTTCCCTTCAAGGGAACACTTCGCGTGCTTCGCGTTATGATGGGCTACGAGTACCTTTGGACCAACATCCGCGTAAAGGGCGGCGCTTACGGCTGCATGTGCAATTTTACAAGAACCGGTCAGAGCTATTTCGTATCCTACCGCGATCCCAACCTTGCAAAGACCGTGGATACCTTCGAGAAGGCGGGCGAATTCATCGCAAACTACGAAGCTGACGAGCGTACCATGACCAAGTACGTGATCGGTGCGGTCAGCCTGATGGATACTCCTTTTACTCCCGTGAGCCTGGGCAGCTACTCCAGAAGCGCATATCTCACCGGCGTCACCGACGAGATGATCGTGAACGAGAGACTGGAAGTGTTAAACGCAACCGCGGAGGATATCCGCGCATTATCCGCATACATCGACGCATTTATCGGGGACGAGCACCTCTGCGTAGTGGGCAATGCGGCAAAGATCAAGGAAGAAGAGAAGATCTTCGGAAATATTGAGAACCTTTTCTAGTATTTTTCGTCTATAGAAGCAGAGAGGTAAAAATACACCGGGCATCCCGGGAACCTGCGAAAGGAGACAATTATGAAAAGAGCATGGAATACAAAAGTGAAATTTATGGGACTTGCAGCGATCCTCGTTGTGATCCTCACCGGCTGCGGCAGTTCGGGTTACAAGGACAGTTACGCAGTAAGCGCCCCCCAGGAGTCCTACAATGACTACGGCTACGGCGGCAACTACTATGAGGAAGTTGCAGAGGAAGAGATGGCCTGGGATGATGACTATGAAGCAGCAGCGCCTTCCGTTTCCGACCAGAAGGCTGAGAACGTTAAGGACAATGCTGCCAAGAACCGCAAGCTCATCAGAAATGCAAGCCTTGATGTGGAGACTCAGGAGTTTGACAATCTGATGGATTCCATCAAGAAGAGCGTTGACGCGCTCGGCGGCTACATCGAGAACATTTACCACTACAACGGCAGCGCATATTACAGCTACGGCTATCGCTCCAACAGAAATGCAAGCCTGACCATCCGCATCCCCGAGCAGGAGCTGGACGGCTTCTTAAATACCGTTGCAGGCATCGGCAATGTCACCAGCAGAAGCGAGAACGTTGAGGATGTTACCCTTACCTATGTGGACCTTGAGAGCCACAGAAACTCCTTAAAGGTTGAGCAGCAGAGACTGACAGAACTCTTGGAGAAGGCTGAGACCGTGGATGAGATCATCACCATCGAGGACAGACTTTCCAACGTACGTTATCGTCTGGAGAGCATGGAGAGCCAGCTTCGCACCTACGACAACCGAATCGCCTACAGCACCGTCAGAATGAACGTGGAAGAGGTTCAGGTACTGACTCCCGTAGTCGAGAAGAGCGCATGGGAGCGCATGACCGAGGGCTTTGTTGACAGCGTGAAGGACGTTATCGACGGCGTGAAGGAGTTCGGCATCTGGCTGATCATCAACCTTCCTTACCTTGTGATCTGGGCGATCGTCATCGTGATCGCGATCCTTGTGATCAGATTCATCATCAGAAAGCACCGCGCAAACGCAGGCAAGGCAGCCGAGAGAGCGCAGAAGAGAGAACAGAAGAGACTCGAGAAGCTTGCGAAGAAGAACGCCAAAAAGGCGGAGAGCAAGTCCGAGGAGAACAAATAGACATTTTTAGAAAGCGAAAGACTCAATGGAAAATAACAACGCAGCCTATAAATCAGGATTTGTGACACTGATCGGAAGACCCAATGTGGGCAAGTCCACATTGATGAACCGACTGATCGGACAGAAGATCGCCATCACCTCCAACAAACCCCAGACTACCAGAAACCGCATCCAGACCGTACTCACCACAGATGAGGGTCAGATCGTTTTCCTGGATACCCCCGGCATTCACAAGGCCAAGAACAAGCTGGGCGACTACATGGTAAATGTTGCGGAGCGCACCTTGAATGAGGTGGACGTGATCCTCTGGCTGGTAGAGCCCACCAACTTTATCGGAGCAGGTGAGCGCCACATTATCGAACAGCTGAAGAAGACCAATACCCCGGTGATCCTGGTCATCAACAAGACCGACACCGTGAAGAAGGACGAGGTCTTCTCCTTCATCGATACCTACCGCAAGGAGCTTGACTTCGCGGATGTGGTTCCGGTGTCCGCCCTGAAGGGCCGCAATACCGACGAACTGGTAGAATGTATTTTTAAATACCTGCCTTACGGAGACCCCTTCTATGATGAGGACACCATCACCGATCAGCCCATGCGCCAGATCGTGGCGGAGCTCATCAGAGAAAAAGCTCTGCGCCTCCTGGAGGAAGAGATTCCCCACGGCATCGCAGTCAGCATCGAGAGCATGAAGGAGAGAAGAGATATCTGCGATATCGAGGCAACCATCATCTGCGAGAGAGATTCTCACAAGGGAATCATCATTGGCAAGGGCGGTCAGATGTTGAAGCGCATCGGCACCACAGCCCGTCCCGACATCGAGGACCTGCTGGAGATGAAGGTCAACCTGCAGCTCTGGGTCAAGGTGAAGAAGGACTGGAGAGACAGCGATTTTCTCCTGAAGAACTTCGGTTACAATCCCAAGGAACTGAATGACAAATTCTAAGACAGAAGGAAGGTCCTTATGCAGGATATTATCAGTGTGACAGGGATCATATTAAAACAGGCGCCTATCGGTGAATACGATAGGCGGATCTGTTTGCTTACGAAAGAAAAGGGAAAGATATCCGCTTTTGCCAAGGGTGCCCGCAGACCGGGCAACAGACTGGCGGCAGCGACGAATCCCTTTTCTTTTGGTTTATTTAAACTCTATCCCGGCAAGACTGCCTACACGGTGGAGGAGGCCGAGATACAGAATTATTTCGAAGGCTTCCGCGAGGATTTCGCAGCTACATATTACGGAATGTATTTCGCGGAGATCTGCGATTTTTACTGCAGGGAAAACAATGACGAGCGGAAGATGATGAAGCTTCTGTATCAGTCCTTCAGGGCGCTTTTGTCCCCGTCCCTGCCAAACCCTCTGGTGCAGTGCATTTTTGAACTGAAGGCCATCGAGGTCAACGGTGAGTATCCCGGTGTCCCGAAGGACAGGGAGTATTCCGAAGCCTGCGTCTACGCGCTTAACTACATCGAGCAGAGCAGCATCGAGCGTCTCTACACCTTCACGGTGGCCGACAGCGTGCTAACAGAGCTGCAGGAGGTGGCCGAAAGGTACCGGAATATTTTCATGAAACACGATTTTAAAAGTCTTGAAATCCTGAAAACTCTTAGTTGAAAAAAAGATTTAAGTTATGTATAATGTATGTCGTTAGTGAGAATATGCCCGTTTTTCGTACGACGGAAAAAGGAAAGGAACGACTACATATGGGTAAGAGCAAATGGGTCATCGCCCTGCTTGCAGTGATGAGTCTTCTCATCGCCGGATGCGGTAAGACCAAGCTCCCCGCAGCCTGCGAAGAACCGACCCTCTTTATTGAGAAGGACGGTGCTGTCACAGTTTTTTTTGTGGGAGAATTCGACAGAGATTACTATGATCTGGACGAGCTTAAGAGCATGGCCGAGAGCGATATCGAGGAATTCAACAAGCACAATTTCCTGGCAGGAGATCCCGACGCGGAACTTCTGAACGTCTGCGAGACAGCGGAGGGCAGCGGCATCGTGAATGTCATCGGCAGGTTCCCCAATGCGGATGCCTACACAGAGTACATGGATGAAGAGCATCTCTTTATCGGCACCGTCGGCGAGGCTTTCGCGGAAGGCTGCGACGATGTGACTTTAGCGTCCGTGAAGAAGGGTGAGATGATCCTCTCCGAGGCGAAGCCCGAGAATAAGCTGATCATCACCGACGAGCAGTTAAAAGTCATCTGCCCCGGCAAGGTCGCTGCGGTAAGCGGAGGCGCACAGATCGTCTCCGACGATATCGTTGACACCGCGGGCTGTGAAGGAATGGTATATATTTTATTGAAATAAATGATTGTGCTGCGTGAGCGCACATGGAAAGGTATGGTTTACATATGGAAAAGACAATGGACAAAATCGTGGCACTGGCCAAGGCAAGAGGTTTCGTTTATCCCGGTTCCGAGATCTACGGCGGTC
>JAZULD010000059.1:0-13214 GCA_045643625.1 Acetatifactor sp.
CGTTCCGTAGGTCCCTGGCTTACCGCCTTCGCCTTCGGTACTTCTTACTTCTCTGCAGTAATCTTCGTAGGTTACGCAGGACAGTTTGGTTGGAACTTTGGTCTCGCAGCTACCTGGGCAGGTCTCGGCAACGCATTTATCGGTTCCCTGCTTGCATGGAACATCCTGGGCAGAAGAACCCGTATCATGACCCAGAGCCTTGATGCAAAGACCATGCCCGACTACTTCGGCAAGAGATTCCACTCCACCACCTTAAAGGTTCTTGCTTCCATCATCGTATTCGTATTCCTGATCCCCTATACCGCATCTCTTTACAACGGTCTTTCTTCCCTGTTCGGTCTTGTATTTGATATTCCTTACTGGGTAGTAATCGCTGTAATGGCAATTCTTACCGGTATCTACGTTATCTTCGGTGGTTACATGGCTACCGCGATCAACGACTTCATTCAGGGTATCATCATGCTGTTCGGTATCACCGCAGTTATCGGTGCCGTTCTTCATGACAACGGCGGTCTCCTGACTGCTACCAAGACCCTTTCCGCAGTTCCCGCTGACGGTTGGGCAGGCGGTGCTTTCACTTCCTTCTTCGGTCCCGATCCCGCATTCCTGCTCTTCGTTGTAATCCTTACCTCCCTCGGTACCTGGGGTCTTCCTCAGATGGTTGGTAAGTTCTACTCCATCAAGAGCGAGAACGATATCCAGAAGGGTACCGTGATCTCCACCATCTTCGCAATCATCGTTGCAGGCGGATGTTACTTCCTCGGCGGCTTCGGCAGACTGTATGCTGACAAGGTTAAGCTCGGTGCAAACGGCAACGTTCTTTTCGATACCGTAGTACCTTCCATGCTGGCTACTCTCTCCCCTATCATCATTGCAGTAGTTATCGTACTGGTTCTTTCCGCTTCCATGTCCACTCTTTCCTCTCTGGTTCTTACCTCCAGCTCTACCTTTACTCTGGACGTAATCAAGCCTGCAGCAGCTAAGAACGGCAAGGAGATCAGCGAGAAGAAGCAGGTTTCCATCATGAGAATCTTCATCGTTGTATTCATCGTTGTTTCCGCAGTGATCGCAATCATCAAGGACGCTCATCCCGAGTTCACCTTCATCGCTCAGATGATGGGTGTTTCATGGGGCGCACTTGCAGGTGCATTCCTTGCTCCTTTCCTTTACGGTCTGTACTGGAAGGGTATCTCCAAGGCAAGCGTATACGTATGCTATGCATGGGGTACCATCATTGCTATCATCCAGCTGGCTAAGAGCCTTGGCTTCCTTGATATGTCCGGTTGGGGTGCATTCATGAACTACATCTTCAAGACCTCCATTCACTCCGGCGTTATCGCTATGGTAGGCGGTCTTATCATCGTTCCCATCATCAGCGTACTTACCAAGAAGACCATCGTAGCTGACGCAGACGAGATGTTCGCTTGCTTCGACGAGAAGGTTTCCGTTTCCAAGAAGAACGCTCTTGACTAATAACGACTTAAAACACATAATAAAAGAGCATCGGCAGCGCAGAGCTGTCGGTGCTCTTTTTAAAATTCAACGGAAACTTAAGGAGGTTATTTTATGGGACTGTTCCATTTTTTCGGAAAGGATAAACCTTATGTCATCTCCACTTCTTTACGAGATGTGAACACAAACGACAGACAGGAGCTTCTGTCCGAACTTCTCACCAATCACGCAGATCTTCAGGTGGAATATATTACCACACCCGCCAGGACCTACGTTGCCGTGACATATAACCACCGGACTGTCGGCACCATTGCCACTCTGCTGACCACCCCCATCATAGAGAAGTATACCACCCCCAAGGGTCTTGCCTGCTCTTTTAAGATCGGTCAGAACTATAAGATCTCAAGAGAGGCATACGGCACGCTGTCCTGCGCTGTCGAGCTAAAGGTAATTCCTAAGTAAAGACCGTTTCGTCGTAACAAAAACCCCGGAAAGCGCCTGTTTTTAGGCATTTCCGGGGTTTTCTTGTCATCGGGGTGACAGGATTCGAACCTGCGACTTCCTGGTCCCAAACCAGGCGCTCTAGCCAAGCTGAGCCACACCCCGTATAAGCGTCATTCAGGCGCTTGTCACATTATATACTATACTTTTCACGAATGTCAATAGGCGGCGCGAGAAACGCCTTATACGCGTTTTTAGAGGTATGCTACGGTGTAGTGTGCCTCGTCAAAGCGGTCGATCTCCATGATGATGTAGGAAGGTCTGTGCCCCTCCTGGCGGGGATAACTTAAGCTGCCGGGATTCAGCAGCGTCACCTCTCCCTCGCGGTCGATCAGAGGTCTGTGCGTATGGCCGAAGATCACGATATCCTTGCCTCTCGCTTCAGCCTCTCTTCTGATGCGCTCGGTACCGACAGACACATAATAGTGGTGGCCGTGAGTGACCCACACCCTGTAATTGCCGATGTTGAACTCAAGCTCCCTGGGCAGCTCCGAGAAGAAATCATTGTTGCCCATAACGATCATGACCGGACAGCCCGCAGCCTGAGTGAGCGTATACTCTCCGCCCTCCGTATCGCCGCAGTGGATCACCATGTCTGGCTTGTGCATTTCTACGACTCTGAAGTAGTTGTCATGCTTCCTGTGGGTGTCACTAACGATCAGAATCTTCATGTTTTTTCAGTTCCTCTTTCATCAGTCTTAAGGCCTTGCCTCTGTGACTTACCACATTTTTCTCCTCCTCGGAGAGCTCCGCTGTGGTCTTGCCGAACTCGGGCAGATAAAAGATGGGATCGTAGCCGAAGCCATGCTCTCCTCTCTCCTCGTAGCCGATCACGCCCTCAACACAGTCTCTGGTGGTCAGGGTGCTTCCGTCGGGAAGCACTGCCGCGATGGCACATACGAATCTTGCGGTGCGGTCCTCGTCCGCAACACCTGTAAGTCTCTCGATCAGGTTGGCATTCTTGATGCGGTAGGAGGTATCCTCACCCATATATCTCGCGGAGAAAATACCGGGCTCACAGTTTAATGCGTCGATCTCAAGGCCTGAGTCGTCGGAGAGCACGATTGCATCCTTCGCCTGCTCTGCCACTGCTTTTGCCTTGATCAGCGCGTTTTCCTCATAGGTCGCGCCGTTCTCTTCCACATCCACGCTGATGCCCGCTTCCTTCATGGATAAGATCTCCATGCCCATATCCGCAAGGATCATGCGGATCTCCTTCATTTTGCCGGCATTGCCGGTTGCAAAAATAATTCTGCTCATCTTCTCACCTATCTGTCCTGTGCGTTTCTCTTAGGGGGCTTGGGACCCATAAACTGATAATAGTAGGTCTTCATCATACCGTTGTAGATCTTGCGGTTCTTGTCCGCCTTGCGGCCGATGTACTGCTCAGCCTCCTCGTAGCCTGTGATCAGGTACATGCTCCAGGAATCAAGCATCTTGTAGCGGTCGCCGATGGTCTTATACAGCGCGGGCATTGCCTCCTTGTCGGAGATTCGCTCGCCGTAAGGGGGATTGGTGATGATAAAACCGTACTTCTTGGGGTGACTCAGCTGTTCCACGCCTCTTCTCTGGAAGTGGATCAGCTTCTCAACGCCCGCCAGACGTGCGTTTTCTCTGGCGATGGTCACCATTGCGTCATCGATATCGTAGCCCTGAATATCAGGGGAAACATTCAGATCCAGCAGATCGTTTGCCTCGTCCAGCGCATCGTACCAGAACTTCTTGGGAACGATGTGCTTCCAGCTCTCTGCGGTAAAATTACGGTTCATGCCGGGCGCCATATTGGCCGCCATCATTGCAGCCTCGATAGGGAAGGTTCCGCTTCCGCAGAAGGGGTCTACCAGCACTCTGTCGGCTCTCCAGGGAGTCATCATGATAAGACCCGCTGCCAGGTTCTCCGCGATGGGTGCCTTGGCGGTAAGCTTACGATATCCTCTCTTGTGAAGGGACTCGCCTGTGGTGTCAAGTCCCACAGTCACCTCATCCTTCATCAGGAATACTCGTAAGGGGAAGGAATCTCCGTCCTCGTTGAACCAGTTTACCCTGTAGATGCCCTTCAGACGCTCTACAATGGCCTTTTTCATGATGGACTGAATATCTGACGGGCTGAACAGTTTGGAGCGCACGCTGGCCGCTTTAGCCACCCAGAACTTGCCGTCTGCGGGGATGTACTCCTCCCAGGGAAGCTCCTTGGTACCCTGGAACAGCTCCTCAAAGGTCTCTGCGTGAAATCTGCCGATCTTGATCAGCACACGCTCTGCGGTGCGCAGAAAAATATTGGCTCTGCACAGTGCCTCCTCATCACCGAGGAAGGTCACTCTTCCGTCTGCGACTTCAGTCACATCATATCCGAGATCAATGATCTCTCTTTTTAAAACAGATTCCATGCCGAAATGGCAGGGAACGATCAGTTCGAATCTCTTCATTCGGTCTTCCTTCCTAGTTCAACCAGTCTCTGAATAATTTGACCAAAAACAGCACCAGAATAATGGGCAGAATGATCGGTGCAAGGAATGACAGCACGGACAGCACCGCGCCGACGATAAGCACTACCACCAGGATGATGATCAGCCACACAAGCCATGAAGGCAGCTTGCTCACCTTGTAGGAAGGCGCATTCTCCGTTCCGTTGTAGCCTGCGTAATCTGCAGACTCCACGGGATCGCTGTAGCCTGTTCCCGCCGAGCCGCCGTTGGTATCGATAATGGTTCTTGCGATCAGTCTGGGATCGCCCAGCTCACCAAGGACTGCTTCCTCGGTCAGACCTTCTCTCATGCGATTCTCAATATATCCCTCATAATATCTCACAGTCTCCTCAACCGCTCCCGCGGGGATCCTGTTGTTCAATGCTAAACGAAGTCTCTCAATAAACTCCTGTCTTGTCATCTCGATATTCCTCTCTCACAGGGCACTTCAAAGCACCCGTTCCATACACAATATTCCTCAATATTATACCTTTTTTTCGTCAAAAATGCAACTGACACCAACTATCGGCCATTTTTCGTTAAATAGGAGCAGGCGCATCCTCCCAAAGGGCCCCTCCTTAGTACAAAGCAAAAAAAGGAGATGCTTTCGCATCTCCTTCACTATGTGCGTTAGAGGATTCGAACCCCCGGCCTTTTGGTCCGTAGCCAAACGCTCTATCCAGCTGAGCTAAACGCACATCCGTCAGCAGTTTTATCATCTGCAACAGTATGTATTCTAACTGCTTTTACATGAAAAGTCAAGCACTTTTTCACAATTCTTTTGAAAGCTTATAAACTACATCAGGCGCTGTCCGTTGATGGTCAGGCGGAAATCCAGGTCCAGTTTTCTGGCTGCCTTGCGGCAGAGGATCATGCGGTTCATGAAGATCTCAAAGTACTCCGCCACGGAGCAGATCTTGGTCTCGACGGTCAGGATCAGCTCCACATGGGAGTCCTTCACCACCTCGATGAGATTCTCCTTAACGGAGTAGTTGACTCTGTCATGAATATCAAAACTGGAGAAGTCCTGATTGCGCACACGACTGGAACGCACGTCGGTCTTATCTGCCAGGATCAGTGCCGCTGCCACTGCATTTACAGGGAAAGCGGTAGATTCGTCATGGTTGCCGATCGCGGTGATGATGGTCGCGATATCCTCGGGCTCCGCTCCCATTTCCTCCAGGATGCGGAAGGCCATTACAGCACCCGACTGCGCGTGATCGATACGGTTGATCACATTGCCGATATCGTGAAGATATCCTGCCACTCTGGCAAGTTCAGCCTCTCTTGCGCTGTAACCCTGGGTCAGCAGGATCTTGCTGGCAACAGCAGCCACTCTCGCCACATGGGCAAAACTGTGCTCGGTATAACCCAGCGCGATCAGAGACTCATCTGCCTTGCGGATATATGTATTGACCGCTTCATTATTGCGAATTGCTTCGTAAGTGATCTTCATTTTCTGCCCTCTTATTCAAGTCCGGTCGCCTTGTTCAGTTTCTTTAAGAACAGGCGGTTAAACAGTGCGATTACACGTCCTACACCGATCACACAGATCACGGTACCGATTCCGACGCTGATAACACGATGTACAAAGATCAGACCGATCGCAATGGTCAGGCACACGCAGAAAGCATCATAGCAGTTCTTCACGAAGCCCACGCTCTTGCCCCAGACGTCGCTGATCGCCTGAACGATACCGTCCGCAGGATTGGGTGCCAGTCTCATATCCAGAGTCATTGCCGCACCGATACCGGTCAGAACGATGCCGAGAAGCATCACAACAAATCTTACCCAGAAAGATCCGTGCAGATCGGGAAGCACTGCGGAAAACAGGTTCATAAATCTGGTCCAGATCAGGCAGACAGGCAGCTGCAGCACGTCCTTGATCACGGACTGCATGCGCTGTTCCTTAGGAACGATAAAGTGGTGAATGATCAGCTGGGACAGGACGAAAAGGCTGTACCAGATAAAGGATACATTGCCGAAATTAAGGTTCCAGATGGTGCTGATGGTATACGCAACGGAAATGATCGCCGAAACGCCCAGATCGGCCTTGGTAGCCAGAATAACGCCGAGTGCCAGGGTGATCATACCGATGGTGTACAGCAGAACGCGAAGTACGGTTTTCTTATTCATAGGTTATCTCTCTTGTCTTAATGTTTAGTCTTCGGATATCCGGTCTTGTCAGACCCCGGAGAGCAATGCCCTCCGGGACTTTTAAGTCAATTATTTTTTTACAAAACGAATTACGTTCCAGGAGCACTTCTTCATCCTGGTCTCGAAGATGCCGTTGTCGAAGTTGTACTCGGTCTTTACGCCGGGAACAACGGGACTTGAGAATGCGGTATTCTCTGCCTTCATATCGTCGTTCTCCATAACGATGTACTCTTCTACCTTGTAACCCTCAAAGCCGCGCAGATCTGCCTCGAAGACGATGTCTTCATCGGTGTTTCTGTTGGCAGCAAAAATGGTTACCTCGTCCTTCTCGTCATTATAGACAGCCACTGCCTCGATATCGGTGATATCGCTGTGCTGGGTGGTCTCATGAACGCCGGTTGCAACCATGGGCTGCAGTGCGATGCCGCGGCCGTACTTGGAAGCGTGCAGGAAAGGATAGAAAATGGTCTGTCTCCATGCAGGACCGTTCTCCTCGGTCATGATGGGTGCGATAACATTGATCAGCTGTGCAAGACATGCCATCTTTACACGGTCAGCGTGCTTCATGAAAGCAATGAGAACAAGGCCGTTCATCACTGCGTCCTCGAAGTTGTAATGGTCCTCTAAGATGTGAGGAGCAGTCTGCCAGGGAATCTTCTTCTGAGCGTCGGTAGCCTCTCTGGAATGATACCATACGTTCCACTCGTCGAAGCTTAAGTTGATGGTCTTCTTGGAGCGCTTCTCAGCCTTTACAAAGTCACAGGTCGCGATAACTTCCTTGATGAAGTCTTCCAGATCGGTAGCCTTTGCGAAAAAGTCTGCGGTATCGTTCTTCTGGTTGCCGTAGTAGGTGTGCAGGGAGATGTAGTCAACATCCTCATAAGCCTCTGCGAGCACGTTTGCCTCCCACTGAGGGAAGGTAGGCATGCCTCTGTGAGAGCTTCCGCATACAACGAACTCCAGGGAAGGATCCATAGCCTTCATTGCTCTTGCGGTCTCGTTGGCTACGCGGCCGTACTCTGCAGCGGTCTTGTGACCGATCTGCCAGGGACCGTCCATCTCGTTGCCCAGACACCAGGTCTTGATGTTGTAGGGCTGCTCCACGCCGTGCTTTCTGCGCAGGTCTGCGTAGTAGCTCTTGGTATTCATGTTGCAGTACTCTAACAGGTTCAGAGCGTCGGTGGTGCCTCTGGTACCCAGATTGACTGCCATCATAACGTCTGCGTTGACCTTCTTACACCACTGGGAAAACTCGTGGAGACCAACCTGATTGCTCTCGAGAGTGTTCCATGCCAAGTCTAAGCGGGTTCTTCTCTGATCCTTGGGGCCTACGCTGTCTTCCCAGTAAAAATTGGAAACATAGTTGCCGCCGGGATATCTGATGATCGGAACATCCAGTTCCTTAACCAGTTCGATTACGTCCTTACGGAAGCCGTCAGCGTCTGCAGCGGGATGTCCGGGCTGGTAGATACCGCCGTATACCGCTCTGCCGAGGTGCTCGATGAAGGAACCGTAGATTCTCTTGTCGATCTTTGCGATCTGGAAATCCTTGTCCACGATCATTTTTGTCTTCTGTGCCATTGTTTTTCTCCTCTGCTTTGTTGATTTATGTCTCTACGGAAAAAATATTAGTCGATGATAGTGATGCTGTTGATCACGGGCTGCTCCTCGGGAAGGATGGTTCCGTTGTTGTCGATAGGCTGTGCATCGGTGCAGACAGCGTCCACAACATCCATACCGTCGGTGACATAGCCGAAGGCCGCATAGGAGCCGTCAAGGAAGATGCTGTCCTGATGAACGATAAAGAACTGGGAGCTTGCGCTGTTGGGATCGTTCGCACGTGCCATGGAGATCACGCCTCTCTTGTGGGAGATGGGATTGCTCCAGCCGTTTGTCTGGAACTCACCGGTGATGCGCTTGTCGCTGCCGCCGGTTCCGTTGCCGGAAGGATCGCCGCCCTGCATCATGAAGTTGTACATGATGCGGTGGAAGGTCAGGCCATCGTAAAAACCGCTCTCTGCCAGCTCAATGAAGTTGGCAACGGTGATGGGTGCTGCTGCTTCGTCAAGCTCCAGGGTGATCACACCGTAGCCCTCGATATCGATCTTGGCGTGGTGCATAACGGGACCCTCTGGCTCTGCTTCCTTCTTACCGCCGAATATTGCAATGCAGGCAACGATGCAGATCACTGCCAGCGCTGCAACCGCGCCGATGATCGCATAAAGCTTCCTGTTGTCTGCCTTCTTCTGATTCTTCTTACCTTTTTTCTTGTTTGCCATGGTTAATATTCCTCCGTTTTTTCATGGTCATATGTCCGCTTAAAAGCAGGCCACATACATTAAAATTTTACCACTAAAACACCCCGAAAACAAGTGTCACTTGCTTTCGGGGCGCATGCTTATCTTATGTTTTTCCTGCTTATGAAGCGGTCTCAAACTGGCTGTTGTACAGCTGAGCGTAGAAGCCGTTTAAGGCTAACAGTTCCTCGTGAGTACCGGACTCAACGATATCTCCGGCATTCATAACAAGGATCTTGTCGGCATTCTTGATGGTGGACAGTCTGTGCGCGATCACGAAGGAGGTTCTACCCTTGGTCAGGTTGTCCATTGCCTTCTGGATCATGATCTCGGTTCTGGTATCGACGGAGGAGGTAGCCTCATCCAGGATCAGCATGGGAGCGTTCTCGATCATTGCTCTCGCAATGGTCATCAACTGCTTCTGTCCTGCGGAGATGCTCATCTTGTCATCCAGCACGGTGTCAAAACCGTTGGGCAGGGATCTTACAAAGTGGTAGATACCCGCAGCCTTGGCAACCTTGATAAGCTGCTCCTCGGTAATACCGGTCTTGCCGTAGGTGATATTGTCGCGGATGGTGCCCTCAAAGAGCCAGGTATCCTGCAGTACCATACCGAAGATGCTGTGGATCTCATCGCGGCTGAGCTGTGTGGTAGGAACACCGTCGATGCGGATCTCGCCCTCATCCAGCTCGTAGAATCTCATGAGCAGGTTGACCATGGTGGTCTTGCCGGCGCCGGTAGGTCCTACGATAGCGACCTTCTGGCCGGGCAGAACATGCTCGGAGAAGTCCTTGATAATGATCTTATCGGGAGTGTAACCGAAGTGAACGTGGGAGAACTCCACGTCACCCTTCACGCCTGAGAGATCGTTCTTCTTGTGGGACTCATCTTCCATCTCCTCAGCCTTCAGGAAATCGAATACACGCTCACTTGCCGCAGCGGTGGACTGTAAGCTGGTAACGGACTGTGCCAGCTGGCTTAAAGGTGAGGAGAATTGTCTTACGTACATCATGAAAGCAACGATAACACCGAAATCGATGTATCCCTTCATGGTCATCACAGCACCTGCCACGCAGACGCACACATAGCCGAAGTTGCCCACAAAGCCCATGAGAGGCTGCATCAGGCCGGAGAAGAACTGGCTCTTCCAGTCGCTGACGTACATGCCCTCGTTCAGAGCGTCAAATTTGTTCTTTTCCTTCTCTTCCGCATTGAAGAGCTTAACGATCTTCTGACCGGTGTAGATCTCCTCCACATGGCCGTTCATGTCGCCCAGCCACTTCTGACGTGCCTTGAAGTACTTCTGGCTCATCTTGGTGATGCGGAACATAAAGGAGAAGCCGATCAGGGAGGATGCGATGGCAACCAGTGCCAGCACCCAGTTGGTGTAGACCATCATTACGATGGAACCGAAGAAAGTTGCGATGGCGCTGATCAGGGATACCACGCTTCGCTGCATGGTTCGTCCGATCAGGTCTACATCGTTGGTTACGCGGGACAGGATGTCACCGATGGTGGTCTTCTGGAAAAATGCTACCGGCAATTTGTTGATCTTCAGAGAGATCTCATTGCGCAGGCCCTTGTTCACCTTCTGGGTCACAACAGTAAGGATCAGGCCGGTGACAAAACTCATCACGGTACCCACACCGTAAAGAATACCAAGAACGATACATGCTCTTCCGATGGCATTCATATCGATTGCGCCCATGATGCCTTCGGAGATCAGGTTGGTGATGTTTCTGATCATGTTGGGACCGATCAGACGGGTAATAACGCTGCCCACCTCACAGATCAGTGCGATAAGGGTAACGGTCATGAAGGGCTTGCAGTACAGCAAAAGATCGCCCATACTCTGCTTGAAATTCTTGGGTTTGTCACCCATGCCGGGACGACCCATTCCGGGTCCGCGGTGTCTTACATTGGTATTTTCACTCATGACAATTCCTCCTTAGACAGCTGTGAATAAGCGATCTCGCGATAGAGCTCACAGTTCTCCATGAGTTCCTTGTGCGTACCGTTTCCGACGATCTTGCCGTCATCGATTACGAGGATCTTGTCTGCATCCAGAATAGTACCGATTCTCTGTGCCACGATCACATTGGTGACACCTGCGCTCTCCTTCTTGAGAACGCTTCTGAGAACACGGTCGGTCTTATAGTCAAGTGCGGAGAAGGAGTCATCAAAAACATAGATCTCGGGTTTCTTGGCAACCGCTCTCGCAATGGAGAGACGCTGCTTCTGACCGCCGGAGAAGTTGCTTCCGCTCTGGGCCACAAAGCCCTGATAGCCCACTTCCTCATGCTCTACGAATTCTTTTGCCTGTGCGATCTCGATGGCCTTCTTGAGGTCTTCCTCAGAGATATGCTCCTGTCCGTAGCCTACGTTGCTCTCAACGGTACCTGAGAACAGGAACGCCTTCTGAGGCACAAAACCGATCTTCTCGCGGAGTGCTGCCTGCTTGTAATCCCTGACATCCACGCCGTCGATAAGGATCTTTCCCTCCGTTACGTCATACATACGGGGAATCAGATTTACAATGGTACTCTTACCGGAACCGGTAGCTCCGATCAGAGCAACAGTCTCGCCGCAATGAGCGGTAAAACTGATATTTTCCACAACATAGTCGCCGTCGCCGCCGTCAGGGTACTTGAAAGACACATTGCGGAACTCGATCTCACCCTTCTTGCCGGGCATACCGTCCTTTCTGTAGCCCTCCTGCATGCGGAGCACTGTGCCGAGCACCTCATTCAGACGCTTGACGGAAACAGATACCTGGGGCAGCATAACAAAGATCATGACTAACATCAGGAAGCTCATGATGACCTGCATCGCATAGTTCATAAATACGACCATGTCGGAGAAAATTACTACTCTCTCCTGCAGGGATGCCATACCTGTCACTGCGACCTTGCTGATCAGCAGCGCGCCGATCCAGTAGATACCGAGGGTCAGACCGTTCATTGCCAGATTCATTCCGGGCATCATGAAGTTCATCGCAATGCTCGCCTCCAAATGAGTTCTGGTAAGGTCCTCGTTGGCATCTTCAAACTTCTGCTCCTGATAATTCTCTGCATTGTACGCACGAACGACAAGCAGACCGCTCAGATTCTCTCTGGTAACTCTGTTTAAGTTATCGTTTAAGATCTGTACTCTCTTAAAGCGGGGAATCGCATATACCATAACAAAGACTAAGATCAGGCATACAAAAACAATGACGGATGCAGTCAGGACCGTCCACTCAAAGCTCTTGGTGCTGATCTTGCCGATGGCCATCGCTGCCATAATGGGCGCCTTGATCAGAACCTGCATACCCATAGCAACAAACATCTGCACCTGAGTAATATCGTTGGTGGATCTGGTGATCAGACTGGGAGTGGAGAAACGGTTGATCTCCTCATCGGAGAAGGAAATGACCTTATTGTACACGCCCTCTCTGAGTCTGTAAGAAAAACTTGCTGCGATCCTTGCCGCAAAATAACCTACGATGACAGCCAGCACCAGGGAACCCAGTGCACACAGCATCATCTTGCCACCTGCGGTAAGAATATCAGACATAGCGTTGCCTTCGGTCTGCACCAGTACGGTAATATTGGACATGTAATCCGGAAGCTTCAGGTCCAGCTGAACCTGCGCTACGATAAATACGATACTGGCCAAGAACATCAGCCAGTCTTTTGATTTTAAGTACTTCAGAATTCGAATCATTATTCTCTCACCTTTAAATCAATTTATTTCATCTAAACAACACACTACATTATACTATCATCTCTTTGCGATATCAAATAACAAAGAGTCAATTAATTATTATATTTTTATAAAAAGAAGTCGGGTGCCGCACCATTTTAAAATACCGCAGGCCCGCACATAAACATAAAAACTTTCCGGCAAAAAAATAACACGCACGAAGCGTGTTATTTTGTGGCAGAAAAATGGGGCCTATAGGGCTCGAACCTATGACCCTCTGCTTGTAAGGCAGATGCTCTCCCAGCTGAGCTAAGACCCCATTAAACGACCCAGATCGGACTCGAACCGACGACCTTCGCCGTGACAGGGCGACGCTCTAACCAACTGAGCCACTGGGCCATATAAAACTATTTAGTTTATTTTGCATTCAAGTCTCTAAATGGACCTTCGGGGACTCGATCCCGGGACCGACCGGTTATGAGCCGGCTGCTCTAACCAACTGAGCTAAAGGTCCTCAATGACTCCAACGGGAATCGAACCCGTGTTACCGCCGTGAAAGGGCGATGTCTTAACCGCTTGACCATGGAGCCTTATCGCCTGGCTTCCACATCCCTTCGGTGTAGTCTACCCTCGGCGTGTAGCACTAATGCTTAGCTCC
>JAZULD010000060.1:0-2839 GCA_045643625.1 Acetatifactor sp.
CTCCCTCAGAGGAGAGGGGGATCTGCTCCAGCTTGGTAACACCGTCTACCAGAAGCGCTACGTCCTCACCGAACTCGCGAACCACGTCCGCGTCGGTCATGATCGTATCCTCGACAACATCGTGCAGAAGACCCGCTACGATGGTCTCTTTGTCCATCTCAAGCTCAGCAAGGATCATTGCCACGTTCAGGGGATGGATGATGTAGGGTTCACCGGATTTGCGCAACTGATTCTTGTGAGCCTCGTAGGCGATGTGGTACGCCTTCTCGATCATACTGATATCTGCGCTGGGATGATATTTGCGGACACGGTCAATAAGCCCCTGATATAATTCCTCAGGGGCTACAAAATCCACGGTTTCACTTATTCTTGCGTCGCTAAAGACCGCTGATTTTTCATCTGCCATGTATTATGCCTTCTTTTAAACTTATTTTGGCCTGCAAAAAACTATTTGCCGGGATAGATGATCGCTGCATCGAGACGATAATCTGCGATGCGTGCTCTTCCCTCTAAGCCTGCCAGCTCCATCAGAACCAGCACACCGACAACTTCGCCGCCGAGGCTCTCGATCAGCTTGATCATTGCTTCGGTGGTACCGCCGGTTGCGATCAGATCGTCAACGATCAGAACCTTCTGACCGGGCTTGATGCTGTCCTTGTGCATCTCGATAGTCGCATGACCGTACTCCAGCTCGTAGGAGATCTCTACGGTCTCGCAGGGGAGCTTGCCCTTCTTGCGGATCAGAACGAAAGGCTTGTGATTGATATATGCGATGGGAGTTCCGAAGATAAAACCTCTGGACTCGGGACCTACAACAACATCAAAATCAAGATCCTGAACCATTGCGTTCATGTTATCGATCGCGAGGTGTAAACCGTCAGCATCCTGCAGAACGCTGGTTACATCGCGGAAGATAATACCTTCCTCGGGAAAATCAGGAATACTTCTTACATAATCTTCTAACTTCTTCATAACATCCTCCCCGCCCTCAATATGGGTTTTTCCCCATAAGGACTTCATTTTATCATAATATTATACAGAAAAACCTCGCGAAAGTAAAGACTTTCGGCCTTCCGTGAGGCAAAACGCGCAAATAGAGGTGCCGGTGCAAGCGGGGCCCTCCTTAGTGCAAATAACACGAAAAGGTGCCGGCTGCATGCGCAGCGACACCTTCCTTGTTCTTAAATTATTTCTTTCCGTGGCACTTCTTGTACTTCTTGCCGCTTCCGCAGGGGCAGGGATCGTTGGGGTAGATCTTCTGTTCCTTCACTACGGTGGAGGAAGCCTTCTGCTCCTTGTAGAGTGCCTTGCGGGTATCCTCATCGAAGATCGCATTCCACTCCTCGAGGTTGTACAGCCAGTCAGCGCCTGCTGCTACCATGTTCTTGTACAGGAGGGGCTTGTCGATGCTGATCGCAACCTTGGTGTCCTCCTCCATCTCCTCGATGGGGTTGGGAGTTACAAGGCTGTCGTTGATGCCATCCAGGAAACCGGTCATGGTCATAATATCAACGCCGTACTTCTCTGCGAGCTCGGCAACGGTACCCTCAACTACAGTGTCAGGGTTCTTCAGGATATCAGCGTAAATATTCTTCTCATCCAGGAAATAAGCGTCCCACATTGCCTGAAGCTTATCTCTCTGTGCAGTCTCATCGTATGCGGATTTTCTCCACTTCTCTAATAATTTCATAGTCGTACCATCCTTTATTTTTTCTTCCGAAAAATAACTTCGGCTATAAGTATATAACAGAAAGCGGTTCAAGACAATAATAATTTCTGAATTAAAGGGCTTTTCGACGCTTTCCTGCCAAAAAACTGTTTGCAAAAAACGCTTCGGGTGTTATGATGTTAGTACTCCCATAGAAAGGAAGAATTACAATGAGCAATCAGAACAAACAAGAGAATAACAATACAACTCCCGCGTCTTCACATACCCGCAGCCAGCGTATCGCCGCACAGATCGGTGTCATCCTGCTGGTTCTGCTCTATATCACCACTTTAGTCGTTGCGATCGTTGACACTTCCAAGTCCGGCAAGCTCTTTGCCCTGTGTCTCCTCGCTACCCTGGCACTGCCCCTTCTGATCTGGATCTACACCTGGCTCTACGGCAAGATCACCGGCAGACCTACCCTCACCGAGTTCTATGTGAACAAGGAGGAGCCCGAGAACTGGCAGCCTTCCGAACCCCTGGTGAAGCCCAAGTCCGCACAGCCCTCCTACCGTCGTAAGGAGAACAAGAAGAAATAAAAACATATGGCAAAAAGAAACCGCATGCAGCCTGCGCTGTATGCGGTTATTTTTTTATACTCCCAGTGCCGCAAGCTCCTCGCAGGTCTGCTCTTTGGTCACAAAATGAACACCGTGGATGCCTAAGGCTCTCGCAGTCTCGATATTTGCCAGGGTGTCATCGATAAACACGCTCTCCTCCGCCTTGAGTTCATATCGCTCAAGGAGAATCTCGTAGATCTCAGGATCCGGCTTGATCAGGCCGACCGTATAGGATAAGATGCCGCCGTCCATATAGGGCATAAAGCTGAGTGCGGGGGCGCACTGAACCTCCGTGCGGTAGGAGAAGTTGGACAGGAAGTACAGCGCGAAGCCTTTTTCCTTCAGTTCCTTCACCCAGGGGATCGCATAGGCTCTGGGAGTCACCATGTCGGTAAAATCAGAGAATGCTCTTCTGATATCCTCCTCGATCTCGGGATCCAGGCTCACAAAGCTGTCGATGAGCTCCTTCTCGCTCCACACACCGCGGTCCAGCTCCTTCCAGTAGGGTCCGAGGACGGATGCACGGCCGATGCGGTCTACCATTGCTTCATCAAATCCTAAATCTCTTAAG
>JAZULD010000061.1:0-13699 GCA_045643625.1 Acetatifactor sp.
ATCAGTCTGTCGCAGAGCGCCCGTCCCCCGTCGGTAAAATAGCAGACGCGTAAGATCATACTCTTTTTCCTCGAAATTCTGTCTCAAAATCAGGCGCATACAGTCTGGAGAGGGCGTACTCGCTGTGCGCGATCACATCTCCCACCAGGACGATGGCCGTCTTCGTAATGTTGTGCTCCTTTGCGATCCCGGGCAAAGTCTCCACAGTGCAGACATATGCCTCCTCCTCGGGCCAGGTGGCCTTGTAGACCAGTGCCGCAGGAGTGTCGGGACCGTAGCCGCCGTCGATCAGGCGCCTGCTGAGTTCCTCCAGCATTCCCGCCGACAGATAGATTGCCATGGTCGCATGATGTGCCGCAAAGCTCTCGATGGACTCCTTCTCAGGCACGCCGGTGCGTCCCGCCATGCGGGTGATGATCAGGGACTGACTCACCTCGGGAAGAGTGTATTCAAGATTCAGGGATGCCGCCGCGCCAAAGCAGGCACTGACGCCGGGACAGCTCTCGTAGGGGATCCCCTCCTTGTCCAGACGGTCCATCTGCTCCCTGACAGCCCCGTAAATGCTGGGCTCGCCGGTGTGAAGACGCACGATGGTCTTACCCTCCTTGTGGGCAGCGACCATGACCTCAAGCACCTCATCCAGCGTCATTTTTGCGCTGTTGTACTTGCTGCAGTCCTCCCTCGCGTAATCAAGCAGCGCAGGATTTACCAGCGATCCCGCGTAGATGATGACATCCGCTTTCTCCAATAGATTTTTGCCGCGCACCGTGATCAGGTCCGCTGCGCCGCTTCCGGCGCCCACAAAATATACCATAATTACTCCTGTTCTTTATCACCTGTTTGAGGGGATGTTCTCCCTTTTCAGGCAATCTTTGCTGCGTATCAAAACACCTGTGTATTACGCATTCATCCCGCCGTCGCCCATGCCTCGAAGTTCCTCAAGCATCGCCTCCGCGCCGGCACTTTTTGCAAGCAGTCCGTATCCCGTGGAATACATCATGCACTCCATCCGGAAATGCTCTCCGGCTCTTTTGTTAAGATGCAAAAGAATGCGCTCCATAGCGATGTCCATGGTCTTTTCAAGGATGTCTGATTCCTTCAGGATCCGCACGCCTTCCTCTGTCACTGCATTTTCAAGAATTGCTGACACTGTCATTTTGTCACATCCCGCAAGAATGGCTGCCGCACTGAGCAGTTCCATTCTGCAGTCACCGTTTGCGGAGTGTGTATTCATCATTCCGCCGCTGACCTTGATCAGTTTGCCGATATGTCCGGTGAGCAGCATGCCCTTGAAGCCCAGCTCCCTCGCCATATCGATCGTATCACCGATAAAATTGGAGCACTTGACGCTTTTGTCCAGATCGTAATTGTAATGCTCCTTCATAAAATCCAGTCCGTAATTGCCCGGAGACACCGCCGCATAAGTGTAGCCCAGCGCCTTCTTCTGGTTCAGCTCCACGCGAATGGTGTCAAGCAGAGCCTGGGAACTCATGGGCTCCACCACGCCGCTGGTGCCAAGGATCGAGATGCCGCCCACGATGCCAAGCCTTGGATTAAAGGTCCTCTTCGCAAGCTCCTCTCCCTCGGGCACACTGATCAGCACGCTCACGGACTCCTCACAGTCAAAAAATGCAAGGACCTCACGCACTTCCTTCTCGATCATCTCTCTGGGCACGTGATTGATGGCCGCACTGCCAACACCCTGATCCAGTCCCGGCAGGGTCACGCGACCCACGCCCTCGCCGCCGTCGATAAGAATACGACCGGCCGCAGCGGAATCTGCACCCGCGATAAGGCTTACCTCCGCACAGATATGAGCTCCCGTGGTCACATCCGGATCGTCGCCGCCGTCCTTGATCACCGCGCATTTTACGCTGCGTTCGCTTCGCTCAATATCCACGATCTGAGCTTCAAATGGAATACCCTTTGGCGTCTCGATGGTGATTCTGTTTTTTTCTCTGCCGGATAGGAGCATACAGCAGGCCGCTTTTGCCGCAGCCGCTGCGCAGCTTCCGGTGGTAAAACCGATTCTCATGTTCTATATTCCGTACAGGAGCGCGTTGCAGATCGCCGCCGCAACACCGCTTCCGCCTTTTCTTCCGCGGTTAATAATGTAGGGCACGTCGCCCTCAAGAAACAGTTCCTTGGCAGGCACCACATTTACAAAACCCACCGGAACACCGATGACGAAAGCCGGCTTAAACTCGCCCTTCTCCATCATCTCGTAGAGGCTGATCAGCGCGGTGGGCGCGTTGCCGATGGCAAAGATCACGGGCTTGTCAAGCTTCGCCGCCCGCTCCATGCTGACAGTTGCTCTGGTCACCCGGCGCTCCTTCGCCTCCGCTGCCACATCCTCGTCCGCCATAAAACAATGAGCCTCTCCGCCGAGGGCTGCCAGCTTTTTCTTGTTGATGCCGGCGAGGGCCATGTTGGTGTCGGTGACGATATGGGCACCGTTCTTCAGAAGTTCTCTCGCAATACTCACAGCGTTCTCGGAGTATGTCATGGTCTCGGCATACTCAAAATCCGCAGTGGTGTGGATCACCCGCTTGGTCACGGGCTCTTCTTCGGCGGGCAGAACGATATTCATTTTGGCAAGTTCCTCGCCGATGATCTCAAAGCTTCGCTTCTCGATGTCACCGGGCAGAACATACTCGATATTTTTCATAAAAACCTCATCCCTTCAGGCTCTTCATCGCCTGAAGCAGTCTGTTATTTTCCTCTCTTGTGCGCACCGCCACACGATAAAAACCTCGCGTCAACCCTGCGTAATCGCTGCAGTCGCGGATCAGGATACCCCCGGCAAGGAGACTGTCATATAATCTGCCGCGGATCTCCTCTGCGGGTTCATCAGTATCTCCTGCATTCGAATCGCATGCGCCCGATCGATCCCTGTCACGATTCATCTCATCCGGGTCCTTAAACAGAATAAAATTCGTCTTGGAAGGATACACTTTGTATCCAAGTGCCTTCAATTCCTCGGACAGGTACTCTCGCTCCGCCTCGATCACATCCACGCTCTCTGCAAGATGCTCCTCGCAAAGAAGTGCAGCGCAGCCTGCCGCCTGGGCCGGTCCCGAAACGTTCCATTCGGGCAGCTGCCAAGCGATCTCCTCCGCAGTACGGGCATCCCCGCACAGCAGGTATCCCAATCTGATACCCGGCAGAGCAAAGCTCTTGGTGAACGCCCGAAGCACCAGCAGGTTTTTGTATCTTGTCAGGAAGTCGCCCTCCGTCAGGCTGAACGCCCCGGGCTCCTTCGTAAGCTCCATAAAGCATTCATCCACCACAAGGGTGGCGTTTTTCTCCTCGCAGATCTCTGCCAGATGTTCCAGATATGTTCTTTCCATGAGAACACCGGTAGGATTTGCGGGGTTTGACAAAAAGATTATGTCAGTATCGCTGTTTTTCACACCCTGCAGGAATTTTTCACCCGGCAGGAAGTCATCATTTTCATCCAGAAGAGACACCTGCACCTTGCAGCCTGCTGCCGCAAGCGCTCTCTCATATCCCGAGAAGCCGGGGCCTGCAAGCAGTGCCCTTTCAGGCTTCCTCCACCTGCACACTGCATAGATCAGTTCGGAGGCTCCGTTGCCCACAAGGATCCTGTCAGAACCTGCGTGAAAGTGCTCCGCCAGCGCATTTTTTAATCTGCTGCAATGAATATCCGGGTAGCGTTCCACTGTAGTCAGGCTGTCCTGCAGGGCAAGGCGCACCGTCTCCGGCACACCCAGCGGATTCACATTCACAGAAAAATCCAGGTCTATTCGATTGCGATATACATCTCCGCCGTGCATCCTGCGGCCTCCTTCCTGCAAAGTTAGTTTTAAATCAACGCCGCCATACATCCTAAGCATACGATCTCACTTAAGAAAGCTGTCATGTAGAGCAGCCGGTTGGCACGCCTGATGTCCTCATATTCGATCTCGCGCTTTGCATCGCCGATGAAAGGCTTCTCCACCACCTTGCCAAAATAGGAGGCAGGTCCTGCCAGTCGCAGTCCCAGGGCACCCGCGCAGGCACTCTCCGTCTGAGCGGAATTGGGGCTTGCGTGATTGTAGCGGTCACGCAGATAGATCTTTTTCGCACCCTCTGCGCTGTATTCTCTGCCAAGAAACAGGCAGCTTACGATCAACAGCCATGCGCTGATGCGCGCAGGCAGGTAATTCACAATATCATCCAGCTTGGCAGCACACCTGCCGTAGTCCAGAAAACGGTCGTTTTTGTAGCCGATCATGGAATCCATGGTGTTGACCGCCTTATAGAGAAGACCTAAGATAGGGCCGCCCACAGCCAGATAAAGCATGGGGGCAATGACACCGTCCGAGGTGTTCTCCGCCACGGTCTCCACCGCCGCTTTGGTCACCTGACGCTCGTCAAGTGCCGCAGTATCGCGTCCAACGATCATGGACACCGCGTATCTCGCCTCCGCAAGGGTGCCGTTTTTCAGGCGGTCGTAGACCTTCATGCTCTCGGTCTTCAGGCTCTTTACCGCCAGCGCCTGATAGGTCATGATCGTCTCGATCACGCAGCCCAGAATGGGATGGATCAGGTAGCCGCCGACCAGAAGAGCTGCTGTCACAAGAAGCGTTGCTCCGAGAACCGCAGCAACCGTAAGGCGTCCGGCTCTTCTCTTCTCAGCACCTGTAAGCTGCGGCTTCTTGCCGTTCTTCTTCTCGCCCGCGGTATACTTCTCCGTTTTCCCGGCGCCTGCATTCTCGACGTCAGACTGTCTCTCAGTCTCTCCGCCATTTCCCTTCTCGCCCAGGTAATGCTTTTCAAGTGCGGCGATCAGGCTGCCCATCCATTTAACAGGGTGCGGCCAGGTGTAGGGATCTCCCAGGAGAAGATCCAGCACGAAGCCCGCCCCAAATGCAATCATATGATAGATCATAAATAACTCCGCTCACTAAAGTTTACAAGCCTCATAAGAATACTCCCCATCCGCGCATGTGATACGCAGGAGATACCCTTCTCCGCCTCCAACCTGATAATCAAAATAATCTCCGCCGGCAAGTACTGACAAAATGGCCATGACAGTTCCGCCGTGGGCAACGCAGGATACACGCACACTCTGTCTGCCGCTCTCTGTCAGATACTCTTCAATGCTTTGAAGCATCTCCCCGGCACCTTCCATGACTCTCGCCACGAACTCTGCCCTGCTCTCGCCCCCCGGGAACGCAATGGTCGCCCCGCTGTCGATCCAGGCCTGATAGTCGGGATCGCCGTTTAATTCGTGATAATTCTTACCCTCGAAAGCCCCAAAGTCCATCTCCTTAAGCTTCTCGATCACACGTATCTTCGCTCCCGGATAGATCAGCTCCGCCGTCTCCAGGCAGCGCTTCATCGAGCTTGCAAAAACAAGCTCTGCAGGAGGATAGTTACCTGCAAGGATCGCCTTTTTGCCCTCTTCGCACAGTACCTCATCGGTGCGTCCGATATATCGTTTTTCCAGATTGCCCTCCGTCGCGCCGTGGCGGATCAGGGTCAGTTCTATTTGATGATCTGTGGAATTCCGCATACGATTCTCTCCACTCTGTCCGCACGTGCCGCGATCCTGCAGAGGATCCTGCCGGTCTCCTCGCGCCAGGTGCGCTCTTCATGTTCCATGGGCACAATGCCCCCGCCGATCTCGTCGGCTATGATCACAAGCAAGTTGCAGCCGCGCTCTTTTTCCTCAACAAGGGCAAGGATCGCCTCCCTGTCCATTCCCTCCGCAAGCAGTTCACGCACAGAGCGGTGGAAAGCATTCCAGACGAGCACGTCCGCCTTATTATCTTCTTTTTCATCAAGGATCACTGCTCCGGGGTACTTCGCAAGCACATGCGCAAGCTTTCCCTGAGCGTATCCGCCGATCACAAGTTCCATTTTGACTCCCTCCGGATCAGAAGATCATGCACAGAATTCCCAGTGCGATCACTACCGCTGCCTCTTCCACAGTGACAAAAAATCCCGCCAGATCGCCGGTAATGCCGCCGAACTGTCTGTAGCTCATCAGTCTGTAATACGCCCATACAAGCAGCGCCAGGATCACGCAGATGCCTCCGAAGAGAGGATTCAGCCACACCTCAAGTGCCGCGCAGAGAATGCCCTGCAGCACAAGTACGATAAGCACGGTCTTCCTGGCAGCCGTGGTGGAAAAAGTCTGCAGCATGCCGCTTTTGCCCGCGCAGCGGAAGGTCACCACGCTGATGCCGCTTAAGACTCTTGCCAGAAAGAAATTGGCACAGCCGATGCCCACGATCCGCACGCCCTGCACCTCGGAGAGAAAACCGAAACTGAGGAGCAGCAGGATCACCAGGCAGATCACAGCGAAAGCACCGATGTGAGGGGCCTTTAGGATCTCCAGTTTTTTCTCGCGCCTGCCGTAGGAATGCAGCGCGTCGGAGGTGTCCAGGAATCCGTCCAGGTGAAAACCGCCGGTAATGATAAGCGGCAGGGCCAGCGCCAGAGACAGGGCAAGCATGCCGCCGATATGAAACTTCTGCACCGCAAGGAACCACCCAAACTCCGCGCCGCCGATCAGCGCACCCACCCAGGGGAAAAAGCACAGGTGGTACTGCATGTCCTCAGACTCCCACTTAAACTGCGGCATGGGAACTTTTGAATATATGGAAAAGGCCACAACGAAGGCCTTAGCGATCTTTTTTAACATGTCTTACTTCTCCTTTTTCAAGATGAGGGGGATACCGACAACGACCTCGACCACCTCGTCCGCAAGTGCCGCCAGACGGGCATTGATCCTGCCAAGCGTGCGCATGTACTGCCTCGTGGTCTCCTCGTAGGTGATACCGTCATCAAAAACATTGTTGGTGACGATCACCTGATTGGCAGTGCCCGCGATCAGGCGCTCCATGTCCGCAAGGATCTTCTCCTCGACCGTGTCCCCGTCGACGATGCCCTCTTTGCGGAACATCTCATTGGCCGTCAGGTTGGACATGCACTCCACAAGCACTGTGGCCTGTTCGGGATCCTCCATCTTCCGGAGGGCATCCGCGATGTCTGTGTGCTGCTCCAGGGAGACAAAGCCCTTGCCGGCGCGCATCTCGCGATGACGCTGCACCTTCTTAAGTCCTTCCTCTCCGTAGACCTGCATGCATGCCAGATAATATTTATTTGTCCGGGCGAGCCCGCAGATGCGCTCCTCCGCGTATGCGGATTTGCCGCTGCCGCTGCCGCCTGTGATCAAAACAAGCATTCCTCGCTCCTGTCTGATACGTTCTATCTTACTGTTACTGTCTGCCGTTACTTTTTGTTATTTCTTTCGTACAGCTGCTGTCCGCGGTTATTTTTTATCGTGTCTTTCGTACTGTTTGATGCCCGCTCCCGCAAAAGAGCAGCTCTCCTCATAGACCCTCGCCGCAGTACGAAGCAGTGAGATCGCAAGCGCCGCACCGGTACCCTCACCCAGCGCCATGTCCGCGTAGATCATGGGCTCCAGCTCCAGCTCCTTTGTGATCATCGCCGCACCGGGCTCCCTGCTTGAGTGGGAAGGGATGAGAAAATCCCGCACCCCGGGTACCATTCTGCAGGCCGCAAGCGCCGCCGTCATACTGATAAAACCGTCCAGCACCACGGGGATGTGATACATTGCTCCGCCGATGCAAAGTCCCGCAAGAGCCGCAATATCATATCCGCCCACGCTCGTCACCACCTCAAGGGGCGTCCTGTGATACAGATCGTACCTTTCGATGGCGCTGTCGATCACTGCCACCTTGCGCGCCAGACCGCTGTCCGACAATCCGGCACCTCTGCCGGTGACCGTTGACGCAGGCACTCCGAGAAGTGCCGCAGCCACTGCGCTGCTGGTAGTGGTGTTGCCAATGCCCATCTCACCCATGCCCACAAGGCCCATGCCCTGTTCCTTAGCCTCGCCAGCCAGCCTGATGCCAACACCGATCGCCTGCAGGACCTCATCGCGGGTCAGCGCGGGCTCCTCATGAAAATTCCTGCTGCCGGCGCGCACCTTTTCATTTCTCACAAGCGGGATGCTCCTGTCTGTGTTCATTCCGATGTCCACCGCAAGGATCTCCGTGCCCTCACGTTCTGCCATAATACCCACCGCGGACTTACCTGCGGCGATATTGCCTGCGCAGATGGCGGTGATGCTCTGATCGGACTGGCTCACGCCCTCCGCCACGATTCCGTTGTCTGCACAGAAAACTACGATCCTTCCCTGCAGATTGGGATGCTCCTCGCCTCTGATCGCTCCGATCCTTGCGTGCAGTTTTTCAAAAACACCCAGGCTGTCCAGGGGTTTGGCCACCTTGTCCCAGTTTGCCTTGATCTTCGCAAGCATGCCCTCGTCCACAGGCTCGATCTTAATTTTGATATTCTGTTCTGTCAAATCCAAAATGTCTGTCATGTTCTATCCTTAGTCTAACTTTGCCTCTGTCAGCATCCCGTACACGGCGTCCATGTCCATGTACTCTCTCATGGCTGCTGCCAGCAGATCGTACTGACTCTCCTTGAAGGCCTTTAAGTCTTCCTCCTCGGGCTCCTTCAGTTCAGCGCCCTTCGCCGCAGCAAGCGCCGAAGCCACGCGGTAAGCGATGTCGCCCTTGTCAAAAATACCGTGCACATAGGTGCCGCATACATCGCCCGAGAAAGCGCCGTCTCTGCGTGAATTCGTCTTTTCTGCCGCCTTATTGTCCGCGCCGGACTCAGGCTCAATGCTTGTCTTATCCGCCGCACCGATGCCGTTCTCTGCGGCATCTTCGATCACCGCAAGGCAGTTTCCTTCCTCTGCAGGGCTCTCTCCCATATGGATCTCGTAGCCCTCGATCTTAGCGCCCGCAATACACTCCCAGAAGCCCTCACAGGCTCCCACGGTACCGCTCACCTGAACGGTGGTCTTCTCGCCGCGAAGCACGGTCTCCACAGGCAGAAGCTCCATGCCGCGGATGCTGCCGCCTTCCTCCACGCAGTCGGGGTCGGAGATCTTCCTGCCAAGCATCTGATAGCCGCCGCAGATACCCATGACGGGCTTGCCGGATTTCAGGATCGCAGCCTCCATGCCGCTCTCGCGCAGCCACTTAAAGTCGCCGATGGTATTTTTGCTGCCGGGCAAGATGACAAGGTCCGCATGTGCCAGCTCGGAAGGAGAAGTCACATACTGCACCTGCACGCCGGGCAGTCTCTCAAATGCCGCAAAATCGGAGAAATTGGAGATTCTGGGGAAGCGCACCACCGCGATGTTCACGATGCCGAACTCCCTGTTTGTCAGTCTCTCGCTCAGGCTGTCCTCATCGTCCACCTGTATCTTCAGGTACGGGAGCACGCCCACCACGGGGATGCCGCCACGCTCGTTAAGCATATCGATGCCGGGGTCTAAGATCGTCTTGTCCCCTCTGAATTTATTGATCACAAGGCCCTTCACTCTGGCCTTCTCATCCTCCTCAAGAAGCATCAGCGTGCCCAGCAGCTGGGCAAAAACGCCGCCTCTGTCGATGTCGCCCACCAGAAGCACGGGGGCATCCACCATTTTTGCCAATCCCATATTGACAATGTCATTCTGTTTTAAGTTGATCTCCGCAGGACTTCCCGCGCCCTCGATGACAATGACGTCCACCTTCTCTGCAAGCTCTCTGAAGGCCTTTTTGATCTCGGGGATCAGCTGTTTTTTGTAGGCGAAATACTCCCTGGCGGGCATGTTGCCCAGGACCTTGCCGTTTACGATCACCTGGGAGCCCTTGTCGTTGGTGGGCTTTAACAGGATCGGATTCATGCACACCAGCGGATCGATTCCCGCCGCCTCGGCCTGCATCACCTGCGCTCTGCCCATCTCCAGTCCCTCTTTGGTGATAAAAGAGTTCAGGGCCATATTCTGAGATTTAAAGGGTGCGACTTTCAGTCCGTCCTGTTTGAAGATCCTGCAAAGACCCGCAACTACCAGGCTCTTGCCTGCGTTGGACATCGTGCCCTGCACCATGATTACTTTTGCCATGAATCATCCTCCGCGGTCCTGCGCACCTTCTTGCCGGCGGCCGCCGCATAGTCTGCCAGTTCTCTATTTGCTGTATTTAAGGGGCCAAAATCTGTCACGCACACATATACCTCGTCGCATGCGTCTATGACATTTTTGGCCGCTTCAAGCTCCATCTCGCCGATCGGGTAAAAAGCAGGCGCCTCTATCACCCTGACCGCTGCCGCCCTTGCGGCGCCGCATTCCAGATCGTTGGCCTGCAGAATGCCCGCAGCGAAGGGAATGCCCTTTCTGACAAGCGCATGGTACACGGGGATGCCGGTACCGCCGCCGCCGATAACGAAGACCTTGGGCTCGCCCGCTGCGCCCGTAAGATGCACCGCGCCCGTCAGGGGATCGAAGTTTACAGGGTCCACGCCGTATAATTTCTGGATAAGATCGCCTCTGAAGATCTCCTCGGGGCTTCCCACGGCCGGAACGGTATCGCCGTCCACGCAGGCGATCACATCGGACACCTTCATGGCAAGCTCCAGCTCATGAAGGGACATGATCACCGCAATGCCATGCTTGACCGCAAGGCGTCTGATGCTGGTCAGGATATCCAGCTTGTAGCGCATATCAAGGAAGGATGTGGGCTCGTCGAGCACCAGCACCCGGGGCTCCTGACACAGCGCTCTTGCCAGCATGACGCGCTGTCTCTGGCCGTCGCTGATCTCATGAAAACCAATGTCCGCAACCTCTGCGGCATGCACCGTTTCCATGGCCTCGTCGACCTTCTGCCAGTCCTCTTTCGAGAGAATGCCGAGCATGCCGACATAGGGGTATCTTCCCGTGGAGACCACTTCCCTGCAGCTCATAAGCTCTGCCTTCGGTCTCTCTGTCATGACCATGGATAATTTCTTCGCAACACTGTCGCCGTCAAGCTCCTCCATGGGATCGCCGTCTAAGCTGACACAGCCCCCCAGGGCCTTCAGCTGTCTTGTAATTGTCTTAAGAATCGTGGACTTGCCGGAGCCGTTGGGACCGATCAGGGTCACCACTTTTCCGGGCTTAACGGTAAGCTCCACGCCCTGCAGTACGATCTTCTTGCCGTAGCCCGCTGCCAGATCGTGACAGGCAAGCCCTGTGAGGCCCGTAGAGGCGTTATTTTCGCCCGAAGGTATCTTTTTACGCATATTTGCCTGCCTCCTGCTTCTTAAGCATCATAGAGATCACAACGGGCACCAGAAGCACCGCCGTCACGGAGCTGACGCTGACCTCCGTGGGTGCAAAAAGAGTTCTCGCCAAACCGTCACTAAACAGAGTCACCGCCGCGCCCGCAAGGAAGCAGCCGGGGATGAGATACAAGGGCTTGCTTGTTCCCGTGGCCGTCTTGACAAGATGGGGAACTGCAATGCCCACAAAGGAGATGGGACCCGCAAAGGCCGTCACCACCGCCGAGAGCAGGCTGGAGAGCAGTATCAGGAGCACGCGAAGCAGTCTGATGTTCACGCCCATGCTTGCCGCGTAGGCCTCACCCATGCGATAGGCGCCGATGGGCTTGGAGAGCAGAAATGCCGCAAGCACTGCAAGGAAACAAAGCACTGCCATGACTGCCACATTCTCCATGGAGATTCCCGAGAAGCTGCCCAGGGACCAGTTGTGTAAGTTCACGATATTGGAATCGTCCGCGAAGGTCACGGCAAGGTCCGTGATCGCGGTACAGATGTAACCGATCATGATACCGCAGACGATGAGGAGGGACATTTTCCGCACCCTGATGCCGATCAGGAGCACGAAGCCCATGCTGATCAAAGATCCCGCAAAGGCCGCAAGGATCATTCCCGCGGAACTTAACTGCAGGCCTCTGCCCAGGAAAAAGATGAGGGCGAACGCTACGGTAAGCTTGGCACCCGAGGAGATGCCCAGCACATAGGGACCTGCGATCGGGTTGCCGAAAAAGGTCTGTAAGAGATAGCCGGACACAGCCAAAGCACCGCCAAGCAGAAGGGCCGCCAGAATTCTGGGCAGTCTGATATCCAGAATGATATGATAGGCCGCGCCCTCGGTCACAGAGCCTGTAAGGATCCCAAGGATCTCACGGGCGTCTATGCCGATGCTGCCGCTTCCGATATTCCATGCTGTAAGGGCAATGAGCAGGGCTGCTACCCCTGCCAGAAAAATGCCGAATCTTTTCATGCTGCCTCCGGTAAAAGTGTTATTGCAATCTGATGAGCTGTTTTAAGTCTTCCGCGTCAGGGTCTCTCAGAACCCTTCCGAGATCCTCCATGAGTTCGCCCAGCGCAGTGGTCTGCTGGAAGAAATTCTTGCCCGTGCAGAATACGTGACCTTCCTTCACTGCACGGAAGTCACGAAACAGGGCGTTTTTATCAAGCAGGTCCTGCACAGATCCGAGGACGCCGGTGATATTGCCATTGTAGATGAGAATGTCCGCGTCCCTTGCCGCCAGATAGAAGTCCTCCATCTGCATGTTCATGGTGGACAGGGCGTTCTCCTCCTCTTCAGCCGAGGCTGCAGGCACATAGGTACCGCCTGCCAGGGAGATCAGACTGGCGATGTAGTCCCCCGGTTTTCTCACATTGACAGCTCCGTTTGTATTGATATAAAAGAATGCAGCGCTGCACTCTGTTTTTTCCAGATTCATAATGGGCGCAAGCACCCTGACCTGTTGGTCAAAAAAGACATTCGCCCGCTCTTCCTCCCCGTAAAGAGCCCCGTAGAACTTGATCCACTCAAGTCGTCCCAGGGGGTGGGATTCGTAGCTGGAGCGCTCCACAAGCACCGGAATGCCCAGCGCTTCAAGCTTCTCCTTGGTCTCGGGATCGTGGTAGATCATGGTGCTCTCGATCGCAAGGTCGCAGCCCTCGTCCACCAGAAGCTCGTAGTCGGGCGCGCTGTATTTGCCGGCGTAGAGCATATCGCCGCTCTTAAGGGCGTTCAGCGCTTCCTCCGCTACAAGGTCGGACTCCTTGGTTCCCGAGAAGCGCACCCTGTCAAGGCAGCCAAGCTCGCCAATGAGGTCAAAGGCGGAGGAGGCCGCAAGGTAGCTCTTCTCTACAGGCGTGTGAAGGACGGTCACATCCTCCGGCAGTTTCGAAGGAATTTCAGCTTCCCCCGAAACAAGCAAAAAACGACCGCTGTCGACGATCGTAAGTAATTCATATTCACCGCTTTTTTCGATGGAAAAACGGTCTGCGTAGACAAGCTCCCCGCTCTCCTCCCACTGCAGGGAATCGAAGGAAACGTTAGGCGCGTCCTGCGCATTTTCCTCCCGGGCAGTGTCCCCGCCCCGCGCACCGCAGGCGCACAGGGCAAGAAGCATCCATCCCGTAAGGAAGATCCATAATAATCTTCGGGTCATTTTATTCTGCGATCTCTAAGAGGATCGTGTACTCGATCTCATGAGGGGTGCTCATGGCAACGGTGTCTCCGATCACGGTAAGCTCTTCACCGAACTTATCGATGGGGATCACGAATACGGAGGGCTCGCCCTCAGCTGCCTGATTTAAGTATTTCTCACCCTCGTAGAGCATGTAATCGTAGTTCTTGCTGCTCCAGGTAAGGGTCACATAGGTGACGCCGTCGATCTCCTCGCAGGTAGCGGGGCTCTCGATGTAAGCCTTGCCGCTGCCGCCGGAGAAGGTGACATTCACAAGCTTAACACCCTCCTCGGGTGCAGCCTCTTCCTCCTTAAGCTCCTCTGCGACATACTCGCTCTCGGGCACTGCGTTCTTAACGCTGACCTTGTGGTCGTACCAGGTTCCCTTGGTGCCG
>JAZULD010000062.1:0-2816 GCA_045643625.1 Acetatifactor sp.
ATCAAGTCCAAGAAGCATCACCTGTCCGCCGTCAGGATCCTGCAGGGTCTCATCCAGGAAAAACTCATCCCTGAAGGTCTCTTCCTTTGTCGCAAGTCCGTTCAAAAAGCCTGCCACGCGGCCTGTCTCTTTATCGATCGCTACCAGAAACAGTTCCGGAGCCTTTTTGATTCTCTTAGTCATATGCTCGGGGCTGCAGGCCTCATTGGGAGGGAAACAGATCTGCTCGATATTCACAGCCTGTTCGGTCTCCTCTTCCCTGATATCCCTGAACTCAAACTTCTCACTCAAGGGTGCGAGGGGCATCAGGAACTTCGCAATGCCTGCGTCCACGCATCTGATGGGGGTACCGTGCATCTCCTGCAGGGTATAGGGATACATGTCCAGAAGCGCATCCTTCATGGCCTCTGTCAGCTTCTTCACCATACCGGGATCGATGCGCAGCGTGCTGTGAGAAGCGTACACCACATCAAACTCGCCTGTATAAGTCTGCAGATGCTTCATGCCCTCGATGTAGCGCATGGGGTTTCTGTGACCGCCGAACATGAAGATCGCGCCATCCTGAACGGAATCGCCGCCGAAGAGGGCTCTGTTTTTCACATCGAGAAGAGCAATGCTGCCGGGAGTGTGACCGGGCACATGGATGATTTTGATCTCTCTGTCGCCAAGGTCAAGAACCGTGCCCTCCTCCACGGGAATGAACTTCTCGGGAGTCTTGTTCACACTGTAATAGTGATCCGCCTCCTCGGGATGCATATAAAAAATATCGAAATCCCCGTTGCCGCCCACATGGTCGCGGTCGGAATGGGTATTGATCAGCTTAATGGGAAGGTCGGTCAGGGTCTGCGCTGTCTTCTTCACATCGGGCGTGAACATTCCGCTGTCCACCAGAAGTGCTTCCTTATTGCCCGCAAGCAGGAAAAAGCGCACATATCCGTCCTCAAAGCTCCAGGTATTCTCATTGATCTTAACGATTTCTGCCATATGTTATAATCCTTTCTCGTTCAGGAACTGACACAAAAACTCTTCTGCCAGGCTGCCGTCCTTAATGTTTTTGCGGGCTTCCTCGTAGGTGAACCACTGCCAGGAGTCGACCTCCTCCGTGGTCTTCACCTCGTCGCTGTCCACATACACCGCAAAGTTCAGCATCAGGCTGTTGGATCTCTCAAAAAAGCGGCTCTGTCTGTACTCAAGCTCTGCAACCTTCAGTCCGGTCTCCTCCAGCACCTCGCGCACGCAGGTCTCCTCGGCGTTCTCGCCTCTGTTTACATAGCCTGCCACCAGAATGTAGAAGGGTCTGCCGTACTGCTTGATGAGCAGCACGCGTCCGGTCTGTCTGTGGATCACCATCATGATGACCGCGGTATTGAAGATGGGGAAGCGATGTGCCTCACAGGTGGGGCAATAGGGGATGTCTCCCTCATTCTTCAGATATTTCATTGTAAGCTTGGTGCCGCATTCCACACAGTATTTCATGTCGTCCTCTTTTCCGTCAAAAGTACATGATTATTCAACATATTATTATATCACAAAAAACAGAACCGGCGCAAAAGAAATCCTCCGCGCCGGTCTTTTTCACAATATTTTGCCTATGCAATGCCGATATACTGATATCCTGCCTCTTCCACAGCTGCCTTGATATCTGCCTCGGCAACCTCGCCGTTTACGGTGAGTGTCACACGCTCCTTGGTGTGATCCGCAGTCGCCTCTGCTACGCTCTCAAGCTTCTCAAGCTCCTTCTTGACATGTGCCTCGCAGTGAGGGCACATCATTCCTTTTACGATGATCTCCATGGTTTCTTCTCCTTTATTGTTAATATTTGTTGGTTCGTTATTATCTGCTGAAGGGAGGGGTTCTGTCTCAGACTTCTCCGCGAGGCTGCAGTCGGCCTCACATGCTGTTTCCTCACAGCACTGTCCCTCCTGCGCTGCGATACTTATCGCCTCCGCCGTCTTGTGTGCCTTGAAGAGATTCAGTCTCAGCGCGTTTGTCACCACGCAGAAGCTCGACAGGCTCATGGCTGCGGCTCCGAACATGGGACTTAAGGTCCATCCGAAAACAGGGATCCAGACGCCTGCTGCCAGCGGGATTCCGATGACATTGTAGAAAAACGCCCAGAACAGATTCTCTTTGATATTGAGCAGGGTCTTGCGGCTCAGTCTCACAGCATCCACCGCATCCATCAGACTGCTCTTCATCAGCACAACATCCGCAGCGTCCACCGCCACATCAGTTCCCGCGCCGATGGCAATGCCCATATCCGCTGTGGTCAGCGCGGGCGCATCGTTGATGCCGTCGCCCACCATAGCGACTTTTCCTCTGCTCTTCAGGCTTCCGACCACTGCCTCCTTCTCATCGGGAAGCACGCCTGCGATCACCTCGTCCACGCCTGCCTCGGCACCCATTGCCTTGGCAGTGCGCTCATTGTCGCCTGTGAGCATCACTGCAAGAATGCCCATTTTTCGAAGCTCACCGATCGCCTCCGCACTGTCGGGACGGATCACATCCGCCACGGCGATCAGACCGAGCAGCTTACCGTCATAGGCAAAAAACAGAGGCGTCATGCCAAGGTCCGCGCAAGCTTCTCCCTGCGCTAGAATGCTTTCGGGTACGTCTACCTTGGAACCGATATATTTCAGATTGCCGCCGCACAGTTCCCTGCCGTCCAGGCTGCCGCAGATTCCGCTTCCGGACTCTGCATGCACCTGCTCGGGTTCTGCCGCGCTGATACCCTGCCTCTCGGCCTCCGCCACAATGGCCTTGCCCAGAGGGTGCTCACTTTTTTGCTCGATGGAATAGGCATACGAAAGAAGTTC
>JAZULD010000063.1:0-6747 GCA_045643625.1 Acetatifactor sp.
GCTTATCCGCGAAACGGTCCTTCTCGTCATATACGATGCCCGCCTCGGTGGTATTGGACACCACAAAGCGCAGGCTCTCAAGCTCGGCCAGCGCAAGGTATTTGTCGTATTCCTCATGGGCAGCCACTACGTCCGCAACGCTTGTCACAAGGCGGTCTGCCACCTTAGCCTCGCCGTCAACGATTCCGCGCAGGGACACCGTGAACTTGCAATTCTGATCGCGGAAACGGGTAAGATCGCCGCCCGCGCGGGGCTTGATCATCACGATATCGCCGTCAAAAACACCCTGCTCGTTGGCCACATCCACCATATGATCCACAAAGCCTCTTAAGAAGTTGCCCTCGCCGAACTGCACCGTTTTGATGGGGCGTTTTACGCTTCCTGCGTTTTTTTCTGTGAGTAATTCCATGTTGTTATCTCCTGCGTTTTTACTGATTCGGCATGCTTGCTGCCTTCTGCTGTACGACGCACTTCCTTGTTTCTGTGCGTTCGCCGCCCTGTCTTCCGCGGCGCATTTTCACATTTTCATGCGCACACTTCCCTTCAATTCTACCCTCCGCATTTTCTTTTGTCAACGAAGGCGTCCGCGTCCTTTTTTCCCTTTTTTCGGGCAAAAAAATCCCCTTCCTCCTTGAAAAAAAGAGGCTTCTTGAGTATAATAAATTGATGTGTTATGGGCTTGTGACTTGCCCGGCACGTCGAACCAAAGGCAACTTATTTTTAACATACATGGAGGAAATCACATGAAAGCATTTATGGACAAGGATTTTCTGCTTGAGACCGAAACAGCCAAGAAGCTGTTCCACGACTACGCAGAGACAACCCCCGTACTGGACTACCACTGCCACATCAACCCCAGAGAGATCGCTGAAGACCGTCAGTTTGAGAACATCACTCAGGTTTGGCTGGGCGGCGACCACTACAAGTGGCGCTTTATGCGTTCCTGCGGTGTAGAGGAGCAGTATATCACCGGCAACGCTTCCGATTATGACAAGTTTGTAAAGTGGGCTGAGTGCCTCGGCAAGGCTGTAGGTAATCCCCTCTTCCACTGGAGCCATCTTGAGCTTCAGAGATATTTTGGTTACACCGGCGTTCTGAGCAAGAAGACCGCTGACGAAGTTTGGAACCTCTGCAACGCTAAGCTGCAGGATCCTTCCATGAGCGTTCGCAACCTGATCAGACAGAGCAACGTTACTCTTCTTTGCACCACCGACGATCCTATCGATTCCCTCGAGTGGCACAAGCTGATCGCTGAGGATGAGAGCTTTGACGTTAAGGTTCTTCCCGCTTGGAGACCCGACAAGGCTATGAACATCGAGAAGCCCGATTATCTTGACTATGTTGCCAAGCTTGCAAAGGTTTGCGGCATGGAGAGCATCACCACCTTCGCAGCGCTGAAGGACGCTCTTGCACAGCGCATGAACTTCTTCGCATCCATGGGCTGCAACGTATCCGACTTCGGTCTTGAGTACGTAATGTACTGCCCCGCAAGTGATGAAGAGATCGAGCAGATCTTCGCTAAGAGACTGACCGGCGCAGCTGTTACCAGAGAGGACGAGTTAAAGTTCAAGACCGCTTTCATGGTATTCATGGGCAGACAGTGCCACACCTTAGATTGGGCTATGCAGCTTCACTATGGCTGTAAGCGTGACAACAACAAGCGCGTATATGCACAGATCGGTGCTGATACCGGTTTCGACTGCATCAACAACTACGCTCCTTCTTCCGATATGGCTGACTTCCTGAACGCACTTGCAGAGACCGACCAGCTGCCTCGCACCGTTCTTTACAGCCTGAATCCCAACGACAACCAGGCAATCGGTACCATCCTCGGCTGCTTCCAGGATTCCACCGCTGTTGCTAAGATCCAGCAGGGTAGTGCTTGGTGGTTCAACGATAACAAGACCGGTATGGAAGAGCAGATGACCTCCCTTGCTAACTTAGGTTACCTGGCAGGCTTCGTAGGAATGCTGACCGACTCCAGAAGCTTCCTCTCCTACACCCGTCACGAGTACTTCAGAAGAATCCTCTGCAACCTTCTCGGCAACTGGGTTGAGAACGGCGAATTCCCTGCAGATATGGATATCCTCTCTGAGATCGTTACCGACATCTCCTACAACAACGCAAAGAGATACTTCAAGTTCCCTCTTGCATAGTTTAGAGAAAAAGCAGTGCATGCACCGGGACATCCCCGGCAGCAGCAAAAAGCGCTCCGTGCGCAGTATCCGAACATTACAAAAGGCCTCCGGTTCAACCGGGGGCCTTTTTTGTTCTCGTTATTAGATTGCCTCACAGGCACGACTCATGAAGCGAAGCTCATGGTTCTTACCCTATCGCTTTCTGCTATATTCACGGGCGTCGATCTTACTGCCTTAGTTGGGAGCGATCTCTCTGACTGCTTCTGTGCTGCCCATGACCATGAGGGTCTCATCTGCCTTGAAGACATGGTCGGGATGAGGCAGAGGGAAGATCTGCTCGCCTTCCTTGGTAGCCAGGACTGTGACATGATACTTGGCGCGAATATTCAGCTCGATCATGTTCTTGCCAAGCCACTTCTCAGGCACCTGTATCTCATAGATGCCGACCTCGGGAGTCAGCTCGATGTAGTCAAAAATACTGTCCGCGCCGAACTTAATGGCAAGTCTCTCTGCTATCTCGCGCTCTGCGTACACAACGTAATCCGCGCCGTTTCTAAGCAACAGCTTGCGGTGTACATCGGTGCCTGCTCTTGCAACGGTATATTTGCAGCCCAGGTCCTGAAGCAGCACGGTGATCTCCAGAACACGCTGGAAATTGTCGCCGATCGCGATCACTGCCAGGTCAAAATTCTCAATACCGAGGCTCTTCATAAATCTCTCATCGGTTGCATCACCGATCAGGATCTGCCTGATCATGTCCGCTGCAGCATCCGCTCTCTCTTCGCTGACATCCACAGCCAGTACCTCGTGGCCGTTCTCAATAAATTTCTGCGCCATGTGACGTCCGAAACGTCCCAGGCCGATGATCAAAATATTCTTCATGTTTTTGCTCCCATCCGCGTCAATGCGCCTTTTAACCAATCTGAATCTGCTCTAAGGGAAGTCTTGAATTAGCGACACCTTTCTCTGAAGAAAAAGCGAGAAGCATCGTAACCGATCCGACTCGTCCGCACAGCATCAGTCCCGCAAGCAGAAGTTTGGAGATCATGCCCAAAGTCGGTGTCACCGACAGGGACAGTCCAACCGTTGCCACGGCGGAGACGGACTCGAACAGTGCCGTCAGGATCGGAATTTTCTCAAGTGACGAGATAATGACCGCTACGCTCGCTGCGAGGAGCAGATAGGTCATAAAAATACAGGAGGCCGTTCTGGTCACGCCTTCATCCAGTCTGCGTCCGAATGCCTCGACATTCTTCTTGCGGCGGAAGGTCGTGGTGATGCTGACACACAGCACCCAGAAGGTTGTGGTCTTGATACCGCCGGCAGTGGAACCGGTGGAACCGCCGATCATCATCAGGCAGATCATTACGAAGAGTCCGCTCTCCGTCATCTTACCAAGATCGGTGGTGTTGAAGCCCGCTGTTCTCGCAGTTACCGACTGGAACAGGGACGCCAGTATCTTCTCGCTGACGGACATGCCTGCGAACATCTCGTGATCAAACTCCAAGAAGAAGAAAACCACTGCGCCGAAGGCGATCAGTCCGATACTAATGATAAGCACCAGTTTGCTCTGAAGATTCAGTTTCTTGAAGTGAAACTTCTTTTTGCCAAGGTCGGCCCAGACGAAGAATCCGAGACCGCCGATGGTGATAAGCAGCATCAATACGATGTTCACATACCAGCTGCCGGCAACGCCTGTCAGGGAGGAAAATGCTCCCGTTGTGCCGCCCATCAGGTCAAAGCCCGCGTTGCAGAAGGCCGATATGGAGTGAAAGATCGAGAAATAAATACCCTTTGCAGGGCCGAATCTCGGGATAAAATCGATGCTCAACAGAATCGCTCCCACAGCCTCAAAGGCCAGTGTGCCGAGAGCGATGAAGCTTGACATCTTAACAATGCCGCCGATCTGCGGTGCGGACACCGAGTTCTGCATGATAAAACGCTGGTTCAGCGTGATCTTGCGCTTGGCAAGGATCATGGTGAACATTGCCACCGTCACGAAACCCACGCCGCCGATCTGGATCATACAAAGGATCACCAGCTGACCGAACAACGTCCAGTGCGTGAAAGTGTCGTAGCGGATCAGACCCGTTACACAGGTGGCCGAGGTGGCCGTAAAGAAACAGTCTGTGATCGAGGTGACACCGTCTCCCTTGGTGGCAATGGGCAGAGCCAACAGGATCGTTCCGATGAGAATGATCGCGCAATAACCGGTCAGCAGAAGCTTCATCGGGGACATGCTGCTCAGTATGCTTTTTTTCTTCTTCATAGCCGGTACACCCTCTTTCTGCCAAAACCGGCACACAAAGACTTCTGTTTGCGTGCCGGAATCATTCAAACTCTGTAGTTCAGGGAAAAATTAGTACTGCATTGCCTGCTCTTCGCCGTTTAATACGCGCAGAGCACCCTGTGCCAGTGCAAGAAGCTCGTCCTCACCGGGATATACGGTGAAGGGAGCGATGAAACCTGCCTTCTCCTGCAGGGAAGCAACTACATCGGGGCTGTATGCGATACCGCCGGTAACGATGATCTGATCAACCTTACCGCACAGAACACATGCCATGGAACCGATGTCCTTAGCTACCTGGAAGAGGAATGCTTCCTTAGCGATAGCAGCCTCGGCATTGCCTTCTGCTGCTGCCTTATTGACCTGTCTCATATCGTTGGTGCCAAGATATGCGTTGAAGCCGCCCTTGCCCACGATCTTGCTGTAAACTTCCTTCTCGGTGTACTTGCCGGAGAAGCACATCTTGATCAGCGCACCGCTGGGAACAGCACCTGCACGCTCGGGAGAGAATGCACCGTCACCGTCTAAAGCGTTGAATACATCGATAACACGGCCGTTCTCGTGAGCACCTACGGAAACACCGCCGCCCATGTGAACAACGATCAGGCGAAGGGACTCATAAGGCTTGCCGATCTCCTTAGCGTATCTCTTGGCAACTGCCTTCTGGTTCAGTGCGTGGAATACGCTGGTACGGGGAAGCTCGGGAACACCACTGAAACGAGCTACGGGAATCAGCTCGTCAACTACTACGGGATCTACGATAAAGGAAGGAACACCGATCTCATCTGCGATCTCTCTTGCCAGGATACCGCCTAAGTTGGAAGCATGCTGACCCTGTACGCCTACCTTTAAGTCATTTAACAGCTCGTCGGTCACAGCATAGGTACCGCCGGGGATGGGCTTTAACATACCGCCGCGGCCTACAACTACGCCGAGATCCTTTAAGTCAAAATTCTTGGAAGCAAGCAGGTCGGTGATGATCTTCTTGCGGAAATCCTTCTGATCTACGATGGTTGCATACTGAGAGATCTCCTCGGTAGAGTGCCTTAAGGTCTCTTCAAACAGTAAAGTCTCGTCCTCAAACACACCGATCTTGGTGGAAGTTGAGCCGGGATTAATGATCAAACTCTTGATGGACATTTCTTTTTCCTCCGGTTTTTATGAATTATGCGTTCTTCTTCATCTCTTCAGCTACAACTGCTGCCAGAGCGATGGAGTTAACTTTGGTCTCAAAGGTATCGGAACGGCTGGTCAGGATTACGGGTACCTTGGTACCGGTCAGGATACAGCCATTCTTAACGCCGGGTACAAGATGTACAACAGCCTTGTAAACATTGTTGCCTGCGTGGATGTCGGGGAAGAGAAGCACATCTGCATCACCCTGGATCTTACGGTCGGTAGCGCCCTTGTGGAGTGCAGCCTCGGGATCGATCGCAAGGTCAAGAGACAGAGGTCCGTCAACGATGCAGCCCTCGATCTCTCCTGCCTCGTTCATGCGGGTAAGCTCTGCAGCCTCAACAGTAACGGGCATCTTGGGATTTACTACCTCTACTGCAGCAAGAGGTGCAACCTTGGGAAGCTCAACGCCGCAGGCCTTACATACAGGAACGGTATTCTTGATAATGTTTACTTTATCTTCAAGGGTAGGATAAGTCATGAAAGCAACGTCGGTTAAGAACAGCAGCTGGTCGATGCCGGGAACCTCAAATACTGCCACATGAGACAGCACGCCGCCGGTACGAAGACCAACTTCCTTATCCAGGACACTGCGCAGGAAATTCTTGGTGTCGATCAGACCCTTCATGTACATATCTGCCTCGCCGTCATGTGCCAGCTTAACAGCCTTTAAGCTTGCTGCAACCATATCGGGCTCATCAATAATGCGGAACTCTGACAGATCCATGTCAAGACCTGCTGCGATCTCTTTCATTTTCGCCTCGTCGCCTACTAAGATCGCGTCTGCGATGCCTCTCTTCTTCGCTTCTCTAACTGCCTCAAGAACTGCGGAATCCTGTGCAACACTGACTGCAACAGTCTTCATGCCGCACTCTTTTACCTTTGCTACGATGTCGTCAAAACTACGCTTCATAACTTGTTCCTTTCTTCAAAAACACATATTTTTATCTGCCTTACGGCAGCTTACAATCGTTAAAATAATAACACGAAGGCGGGTAAAAATCAAGCATTGCCGCATATTTCGGCAAGATCCGCCAGGGAATCCACGCAGGCAAAAAGCATTTTGCCAAGTTCCTCGTCGGGTCTTGTCTGGTCCGGCACCATGACCACCTTTAAACCTGCCTTATAGGCGCTTATCACACCGTT
>JAZULD010000064.1:0-10043 GCA_045643625.1 Acetatifactor sp.
TGGAATTGCCCTCATCCTCATCGGCATGACGGCGAACAGCCTTTTATCAGCCAAATAATGACAAAATAAAAGTGTGATGCGAATATCGCGTCACACTTTTTTTACGCGTACAATGAGCCAAAGTTCGTGCTTGCACGAAACCTTGGCGAATGTCGCGACAACTTGAGGAACTCGCGAAGCGTGTTTCTCAAGTTGCGTGAATATTGGTGGTGTCCTGCCCTGTCACTCCGCCAGCTTCTCCGTCAGATACTCTCCGAAGAGGAAGCGGCCTGCCTCGTTAAAGTGGGTCTCGTCGGCAAGGTAATCCTCACTGTTTGCTTCATTCACGCCAAGCTCTGCGTAGGGGTCTACCGCGCGGATATGAAGCTCTTCGGCAATCTCAAGAGCCTTGTCTGCGTAGTCTCTTAATACCCCGCCCTCGGAGGAATTGATCTCGGTTCCGTTTGAGAAGGTGGCACAGAAGGTGGGAGCCGCGAGCAGGATGTCCGCATCGGGACGAGCCTCCTGCAAGATCTGAATGCCTTTTACAAGACCCTCCTCATAGGATCTTTCACCGGTCAGAGGCGTGCCGTTAAAATAGTCGTTTAAACCGAAATTTATGACAAAACAAAGGTCTCCTTCGGGCGCATCCGCAAGAAATGCAGCCAACTCAGAAGCACATTGTTCGCCTGCAAGGAACTCGGTGTCACCGTCCTTGAAAGCCTGCGCCATTGCGGCGAAGTTGGCGGGTGCATCGTGGTAATCTGCGCCTGTGGCACCGCCCTTTGCAAGGTTGTAGACCTTGGCGCCCGAAAGACCGTTAATGACGCCGGGCACGGAAGTTGAGCCCGTATAATTGCCGAAGATGCTGTCGCCGAAGAATACGTAGGTGCGGTCTGAGAGGTCTGCGTCTGTATATTTTTTGCTAAGAAGAGCATTTCGACGATCGATCAGTTCACCGACAGAGGCTGCATTTGTCTCATATGCCCCGTCACAGAAGGTGAGCAGGAAGAGCTTGCCTGCGGTATGTGCATTCACTGCATCCTCACCGATATAGTTGGCGGGATTGGCGATGAGCCACTCCTCGCCGCCCACATAGAAGAGGCGGCAGTTGGAAAAGCCTGCAAACAGTTCGGCGAATTCGGTATATGCAGCGCGGTCCTTTTCAAGGGCTTGGGCAGTTTCCTTTTTTACTTTTTCAAGGGAAGGGTAGGGCAGCATGATCTCGAAGGTGCACTCGGGATGGTCGCCTGCGTAAAAGAGCAGGGTCTCCCGAAGCTCGGCAGCCAGGTCCTTGCTTCCCGCGAAAAGTGCCGCGGGGTCCAGTCCCAGGTAGATCTCCTCAAGATGATTGGGGGAGGAGAAGGCTGCCTTAAGATACCGGTCTAAGGTCTTTAAGTCCGGGATCGCTGCGTCGTATTTCACGGTCGTAAGGCCGCGGTAGACTGCGAAGTCTTCCTCGCTGTAGGAGGAGATATCGTACATGGAGAGAAAGACAGCGCTGTAGCTTTCGCCGGTCAGTCTGTCAAGGTCCTCATCCTTCGGAGACGTGTGCGGTGTAAAGAACCACAAGAACCCGAGAATGAGCAGTATCAGTATGATTCCCGTGATTACGAGCAGGGGAAATATTCTGTTTTTGCGTGCAGTCATGGGGCGCCTCCTTTCAGCCGTATTATAACATGATTTGCACGCGAGGTAAACGAAAAGCCCGCTAAACCAAATGTTTGGCAAATGACTTTCATAATCTTGTGGAACGTGGTATAATCAATACACTATATTGAGATAGTATGCCCTCACTTAAGAGGGATCGGAAAGGCAGAGTGGGTAAAATGGAGAAACCGGCAATTTTTGGCGGAACACCCGTGAGAGAAAAACCTATTTCATACGGCAGACAGCTGATCGAGCAGGACGACATCGACGCAGTAGTCGAGACCTTAAAGAGCGATTATCTGACCTGCGGCCCCGCAGTCACAAGACTGGAGGAGAAACTTAAGGAAGTCACCGGAGCGAAGTATGCGGTTGCAGTGAGCAACGGTACCGCGGCGCTTCATATCGCAGCCATGGCAGCAGGCTTTCATGAGGGAGACGAGGTCATCGTCAGCCCCATCACCTTTGCGGCATCCGCAAACTGCGTGCTCTACTGCGGCGCGAAGCCTGTTTTTGCAGATATTAACAATGACACCTACAACATCGATCCCGCGAAGATCCGCGAGGTCATCACACCTGCGACCAGGGGCATCGTTGCGGTGGATTTCACCGGACAGGCTACCGAGCTTGACAAGATCCGTGCGATCTGCAAGGAGCACGACCTTGTCCTCATCGAGGACGCAGCCCATGCCATCGGAACGAAGTATAACGGTCAGCCCGTGGGCAGCATCGCGGACATGACCTGCTTCAGCTTCCATCCCGTGAAGACCGTTACCGCCGGCGAGGGCGGCGCAGTCACCACCAACGACGAGGAGCTCTACAGGAAACTGGTTCTGGCAAGAAGCCACGGCATCACCAGAGACCGCGATCAGATGGTGCATCCCACCGACGCGCGCTGGTACAACGAGCAGGTGAGCCTTGGCTACAACTACCGCATCACCGACTTCCAGGCAGCGCTTTTAACCAGCCAGCTTGGCAAGCTTGAGCACTTCTCCGACAGGCGCAAAGAGATCGTAGCAAGATATAACGAGGTCTTCGGCGCCATGCCCGAGTTTATTGTGCAGAAGGAGATCCCTGAGTCAGACACCACAAGACATCTCTATGTGCTGCGCTTAAATCCCGCGCACATTTCCTGCGGCAGAAGAGAGTTCTTCGATGCGCTGACCGCCGAGAACGTGTACCCTCAGGTGCACTACCTGCCGGTCTACCGTCACTCCTACTACGAGAAGCTGGGTTACCCCGCAGGTCTCTGCCCCAACGCTGAGAGCTACTACGAGCAGTCCTTAAGCATCCCTCTTTTCCCCGCAATGACGGACGAGGATGTGGAGGATGTGATCCGCGCGGTGAAGAAGCTTGCGGCTTACTACGGCAAGTAAGAGAAGCAGGGCGGAAGTCCCTTCTTTGGAATAAAAACGCCCTATGGGGCAAGCGGGCAGGTCACTGCCTTTGCAATGAAAAATGCCCCGAAACGAGGGCTTTACAGGAAAAGGAATACAAAATGGGTAGATATTTTGGAACAGACGGCTTCCGCGGCGAGGCCAACAAGAATCTGACAGCAGACCATGCCTACAGGATCGGACGTTTCCTTGGCTGGTATTACAGACATGAGCAGGGCGAAAAGTGCAAATTTGTCATCGGCAAGGACACCCGCCGCTCCTCCTACATGTTTGAGTACGCTCTGGTTGCGGGTCTGACCGCTTCCGGCGCAGATGTGTATCTGCTGCATGTTACCACCACCCCCAGCGTCAGCTATGTCACCAGAACCGAGGATTTTGACTGCGGTATCATGATCTCCGCAAGCCACAACCCCTACTATGACAACGGCATCAAGCTCATCAACGCAAACGGTGAGAAGATGGACGAGGAGACCATCGCGAAGATCGAGGATTACCTGGACGGTCTGACCGATGAGGTTCCCTACGCCGAGAAGGAGCAGATCGGCTGCACCGTGGATTACGCCGCAGGACGCAACCGCTACATCGGCTACCTGATCTCCCTGGCAACCAGATCCTACGCAGGCAAGCGCATCGGTCTGGACTGCGCAAACGGCAGTTCCTGGATGATCGCCAAGAGTGTTTTTGACGCGCTGGGTGCCAAGACTTATGTGATCAACAATCAGCCCGACGGCCTGAATATCAATACCGACTGCGGCTCCACTCACATCGAGGGCCTGCAGAAATTTGTTGTGGAGAATCACCTGGACGCAGGCTTTGCCTTCGACGGCGACGCTGACAGATGCTTGTGCGTGGACGAGAACGGCAAGCTGGTGGACGGCGATGCTATCCTCTACATCTACGGCCGCTACTTAAAGGAGCGCGGCAAGCTCTACGGCAACAAGGTGGTCACCACCGTAATGAGCAACTTCGGTCTCTACAAGGCTTTTGACGCCATCGGCGTGGAGTACGAGAAGACCGCAGTTGGCGACAAGTATGTATATGAGAACATGGTAAAGAACGGCTACCGCTTAGGCGGCGAGCAGTCCGGCCATATTATTTTTATCAAGTATGCCAACACCGGCGACGGTATCCTCACCGCCATCAAGATGATGGAGGTCATGCTGGAGAAAAAAGCAACTCTCGCTGAACTCACCGAAGATCTGAAGATCTACCCTCAGGTGTTAAAAAACATCCGCGTGATGGACAAGCGCACCGTGCAGGAGGATCCCGAGGTGCAGGCTGCGGTTGCAGAGGTTGCCAAAAAGCTTGGCGACAACGGCCGCATTCTTGTGCGTGAGAGCGGCACCGAGCCCCTGATCCGCGTAATGGTGGAGGCAGGCGAGCTTGAGACCTGTCAGAACCTGGTCGACAGCGTGATCGACCTGATCAAGCAGAAGGGTTACGAGGCGTAAGCCTGGGCTATCATGAACGGAAAAGACAAGCCCGCAAGGGACAACGAACAACTGAATAGAACGATAGACCTGCTCTTTTTCCTGGCAGTGCTGGCTGTTTTTTCGGGCGTGATGTTCACCCTGTTCCACAGACAGACCCTGGGCAATACCATGCACTATCACTCCGATATGAAGGCGTATATCCTGGAGATGCAGGGCCTGGACAGCGGCTACAATTTCCCTTACCCGATCTTCTTTAAGTTCGCGGCACTGTTCCACCTTTTCCTGAATCCGGAGCTTTCGGTGGCGATCGCTGCAACGATCCTGAATTCCTTAAGTTTGATCGTGGTAAAATGGGCCTTCAACGAGTATGCCTCAGAGCCTCTGAAGGAAGCGTATCCTAAGGCAAAATGGGCAGTGGGCATGCTCTTAAGCCTGCTGGCGGTAAGCCTTTTCTACGTGTCCATGCTGTATCCGCCCTTTAATCTCTACCTGCCCGGCATCAAGTTCAAGTACCTGGGCGTGTTCACGGGCAACCCCATCCACAACGGCACCTACCTGGCGGCAAGACCCTTCGCGATCCTGGCATTTCTGTGGTATGCGAAGCTCCTTCCCATCTATGAGGAGGGCCCCCGCAGGAAGGGCGAAAGCGGCGGCGTGGAGCTTAAGGATTACCTGCTCTTTGCCCTGTTTTTACTGCTGACCACACTGACCAAGCCAAGCTTCACCATCGTCTTAGTGGGCGCAGCGGGTCTTATCATGTTATATCGAATGATCCGCAGGAAGTTCCGCAATTTCCTGCCGACCATCTATCTGGGACTGTGTTTCCTGCCTACCTTCGCAGACCTTCTGTACCAGTACAAGGGTGTGTTCGTGCCCGCTGAGGAGGGCGTCGAGGGCGGCATCGGATTCTGTTTCGGCGAGGTCTGGGGACTCTACTGCGAGAATATTCCCCTGGCGATCTGCCTTGCCATGGGCTTCCCCCTGGCAGTGCTCGTGCTGAATTTCAAGGAGCTTAAGGACAACAGTCTGTACCGCTTCTCCTGGCAGATTTATCTGATGAGTTTTCTCATGAATTTCTTCCTCTACGAGAAGGGCTTCCGCAAGCCGGACTTCAATTTCTCCTGGGGCTATATGTATGGTATTTTCTTTGGTTTCGTGGGCGCGCTGTTCGTGCTTCTGGCCGCTACCGCCCGCAGGAAAAACAAGCCTCTTCTGTGGCTGCAGTGGCTGATCTACCTCTGGCATCTGATCTGCGGCATCGGGTATTTCGGCGGAATCTTCCTTCACGGAATCATGTATTATTAAAAAAAGCACAAAAATAACGGCTCTTCCCGGTTGGGAAGGGCCGTTTTTGCGTGCGGATATTAGGTGCGCAGGTGCACGGCATGCCGTGTGCTTACAGGTGCGTCAAGGTATGCCGGGCAGACGCGTGTCCTTACAGGTCGTAGTACATTGCGGAGGTCATCTTCAGGGTCTCCAGCGCATGATCCAGGGTGCCGGAGAAATGTCCCTCTCCAAGGAGCTCGTTGACAATTGTCTGCTCCATGTTCATGCCGACATTGGGACCGTCAAGAACCGCCTCCTCGCGGTAACCGTTGATGCCGGTGATGAGGAAGGGGGTGTCGGCGTGGAAGAAGTTAAAATCGATGCGGCCCTTGGTGCCCAGGATGGTGAAACGGTCGGTTGCGGTATTGGTGTTGTAGTTCCAGATGCCGCTGGCTACTTTGCCGGAGACGAACTTCACGCTTAAAGAATAGGTTGCGCCTTCCTTGTCTCTTGCGTAGGAGAAGCGCTGTACGGGGCCCATGATCATCTCCATGATGTCCAGCGCGTGGATGTCGGTCTCGGTGAACTCATCGCCGCCGCTGATCTCGGGGTGGGATCTCCACTCGTCCATGTTGGTCATGGCCTTGGTGGTGCGCATCAGGGTGAGACCTGTGATCTCGCCGATCTCATCGCTTGTGAGGATCTCCTGCAGGCGCACGTAGCGGTTCATGCATCTTCTGTAGAAGCAGACAAAACATTTTTTGCCTGCGGCCTCAAAGGCTGCCTTCATGGCCATGCCGTCCGCATAGGTGGGGGCAACGGGCTTCTCCACCAGGGCGTGCTTGCCTGCGGCAGCAACGCGGATGGCAAAATCCTTGTGAGTGTCGGGGGTGGTTGCGATATAAACGATGTCGATGTCGGGGTCCTGAAGCATGGCGTCCACGGAGTCGTAGACGATGCCGTGACCGTGTCTCTCGGTCCAGCTTATTGCCTTCTCGCGGGTGCGGTTCCAGACGCCCTTTAACTCGGAATGCTTCGCAAGGTATAAGCCGGGGCCGTTCTTTACTTCGGTGACATCGCCGCAGCCGATCATGCCCCAGACGATTTTGTCTTTCTTTACGTTGTTCATAGTGATTCTCCTTGTGACTGTAGAATTATGTCAAAGATATGTCTTGCTTTTTTGCAGAGAATTTGCTTTCAAAATACGCCTCGCCGACGTTCGGCATGGGAGTGACAGCGGATTACGGCGAACCGGCAGCTTGTGATGCTGAATTATTTACTTCCTGTCGGTAAGTGATTTCAGCAGCTGTGAGATTCCCAACGCTGCGTAGGGCAGAAGGAGCAGCCCGTAGCAGAAAATATAGCGGGAGTTGGCCTCCCAGACAGTGTGGAACAGGAAGCCGCCGAAGACTGCGATCAGGCCGAGGTAGGCGATGAGGGGCAGGTTTTTGCGGACCTTGCGGATGCAAAGGACGAAGAGCAGCACGCCCAGATACAGGACGTTCTGGTAAATGTTGCACCATTCGATGACAAACAGACTTAAACGACCCTCATAGACGGAGTCAAAGAAGGCGGTGCGTCCGCCGAAGGTCGCCAAAGTTGCCTGGCGGCAGGCGTAGGTGCCGTCCGCCCACTGGGACAGGGTCTTAAACAGGTAGAAGCGTCCCGCGTAGTCGGGATGTTCTCTGAAATAGGTCAGGCGCTCGCGGATGGCAGCGCGGCTTAATTCGACCGTCTGCTCGGTGTCCATGCCGCTGTCCTGATAGGTGTAGAAATTGAAACCGTTATACCAGCCGTTTCCGCGGGAGGATTCCTGCATACCCATGGCAAAATAGGACATGGCGGGAACGCCGGTCTTAAGCTCGGAATCTGCTCTGTGCTCATAGCCTCGCTCGATGACGGGCAGGACATTCACGCACAGAAGCGCAGTCAGAACGGCAAAGACAAGAAGCAGTGCTTTCTTATCCTTCAGCCACTGGAAGAGGGCTGCGAGGACCACTGCGATGATCACGATCAGGGAGTTCTTGCGAAGAGCGGTGCCAAGCACAAAAAACGCGCAGGAGAGGAGTCCGTAGAGGCAGCTCGTGAGCAGGGAGGAAGCCCCGGAGAGCTTCTTGTAAAACAGTGTCAAAAATAAGATTCCCGCGCTTAACGCCGCGAAGGAAGGGGTCTCACCGTAGACAAAGGAGCTGTACATGATGAGGGGGAGGTTTAAGCCCGCGAGCAGCAGATACACGGTGAGGGTGCGGTTCGATACACCCCACAGCTTCAGGGTGTGATACTGCAGAAGAACGATCGCCGCAGTGAGGACAACGTAAACGATCTTGATGAAATGGTAGGCGGGAAGGTCGCCGGGCAGCAGTCCGATCATGCGGATCAATACTTCGAAAAAGGCTACCAGACCCACCTGCTGGGGATAGTAGGAGAGATAGGAGGCGGTGGGGTGAATGACAGATGTGTCACCTCCTGCCAGACTCTCCGCGATGGAGTACACGGACATGGCGTCCGCGGCGGGAACGGTCTTGCCGAAGACGATGAGCAGTGCGCCCAGAACGAAGACCTCGGCGATCACCAGCCATTTGAGGACGGTGAGCGCTTTTTTGCTGTGCACAAGGAAGCGGAGCACCAGGGCAAAAACAGCAAGAAAAACGACGGATCCGACTGCATTTACGAGGAGATTGTCCCATCTTGCAAGCACCAGCTGAGAGCTCATATCGGTGGCGTAGCAGGTGGCCAGAAAGGCTCCCGCAAACAGCAGGGCAAAGAATGCAGCGAACAGTCCGGTGAGGGCCTGCAGGGAAAAATGATAGAGTTTTGAAGAAAATGCTTTCATGTATGTCTGACCTTTCGAAAAGGCGCGTTTTACGGGGTGTTTTCCCCATTATACCACCATTTTTCTCCTAAAAACAGTGGTAGCAATGGAATAATCGTGGTAAAATAATTATGATTGCCGAATTATGGGCATTTGCGGAAAGCAATCATGAAAGGACAGATTTTACGATGGACAAGATAGCGGTATTGATCCCCTGTTATAACGAAGAACAGACCATATCCAAGGTAGTCGGAGACGTGCATAAGGCACTTCCCGAGGCCGTCGTTTATGTATATGACAACAACTCCACAGACAGGACCTCCGAACTTGCTGCGGCTGCGGGCGCCATCGTGCGCTATGAGCACCAGCAGGGCAAGGGCAATGTCATCCGCAGGATGTTCCGCGAGATCGACGCAGAGTGCTATCTGATGATCGACGGCGACGACACCTATCCTCTGGACTGCGCGAGAGAGATGGTAGCGCCTGTCCTTGAGAAGAATGCGGACATGGTGGTGGGCGACAGACTGAGCTCCACCTATTTTACCGAGAACAAGCGTCCCTTCCACAACTTCGGCAACAGCCTGATGCGCGCAGGTATCAACAGCCTGTTCCACACCGATATCAAGGATATCATGACCGGCTACCGCGCCTTCAGCTACGAGTTCGTCAAGACCTTCCCTGTGTTTTCTCAGGGCTTTGAGATCGAGACCGAGATGACCATCCACGCCGTGAACCATCACATGCAGATGGAGAACGTGGTGGTGGAGTACCGCGACAGACCTGAGGGCAGCACCTCCAAGCTGAACACCTACTCGGACGGTATGCGCGTGATCCGCAAGATGCTGCAGCTGTACCGCAACTACAGACCCCTGCACTTCTTCGGTTACATCAGCCTGCTGCTCCTGATCCTGGCCTTCGCAATGTTTTTGCCCATTATGCTTGAATACTTTAAGACCGGCCTTGTGCCCCGCTTCCCCACTCTGATCGTGTGCGGATTCATGGGCCTTGCCGGCATTCAGTCCTTCTTCGCCGGCGTGATCTTAGAGGTGCTGGCGGCCAAGGACAGACGTGATTTTGAATACAGACTGAACGAGACCCATGCAAAAAAGATGGACCGCCTGAACAAGTAATTCCCGTAAACGCTCCGAGAGGAACGAAGGAATGCCCGGACGGCGCCCCCTGACGACTCGCTCCGATACGAAAAAGGAACCCGTAGATGAAGAAGCTGCTCTCAAAGAAAATTGGATATGCGTATTTTGTCCTTGTGGGCGTGCTCTTTGTCTTCTTCCAGATCGCGGAGAGCAGGCTGAATGCCGCAGGCGATCTTGTCTGGAGCGCAGGATTTGTCGGCAAAACACTTGCGTTAAGCCTCCTTGCGGGCGGTGCCCTTGGTGCCCTGATCGCTGCGGGAATGTATTATTTTGCAGGCCGCGCGGGAGGTAAGAATGTATCTCGTAATGTTTGCAGCAAAGTCTTTCTTCTCGACTTCATCCTGATCGTTCTCTCCAG
>JAZULD010000065.1:0-4868 GCA_045643625.1 Acetatifactor sp.
TTCAATGTAGTTGCAGTGAAGGCTCCCGGCTACGGCGACAGAAGAAAGCAGATGCTTGAGGATATCGCTATCCTTACCGGCGGACAGGTCATCAGCTCCGAGCTCGGCCTTGAGTTAAAGGACACCAACCTTGCAATGCTCGGCCATGCCAAGTCCGTAAAGGTTCAGAAGGAGACCACCGTTATCGTTGACGGCGAGGGCGACAAGACCGCTATCGCTAACAGAATCGCACAGATCAAGACCCAGATCGAGGAGACTACCTCCGAGTTCGACAGAGAGAAGCTTCAGGAGAGACTTGCCAAGTTGGCAGGCGGTGTTGCTGTTATCCGCGTAGGTGCAGCTACCGAGACCGAGATGAAGGAAGCTAAGCTTCGTCTTGAGGACGCTCTTGCAGCAACCAGAGCAGCAGTTGAGGAAGGTATCATCTGCGGCGGCGGTTCCGCATACATCCACGCTTCCAAGGAAGTAGGCAAGCTTGCTGATTCTCTTGAGGGCGACGAGAAGACCGGTGCTCAGATCGTATTAAAGGCACTTGAGGCTCCTCTGTATCACATCGCAGCAAACGCAGGTCTCGAGGGCAGCGTTATCATCAACAAGGTTTACGAGTCCGAGATCGGCATCGGCTTCGATGCTCTGAAGGAAGAGTATGTTGACATGGTAGCAGCAGGCATCCTGGATCCCGCAAAGGTTACCAGAAGCGCACTGCAGAACGCAACCAGCGTAGCAAGCACCCTGCTTACCACCGAGAGCGTTGTTGCAAACATCAAGGAAGATGCACCTGCAATGCCCGCAGGCGGCATGGGCGGCATGATGTAATCGCCCGTTCCTAACCGAACGTTTTGCCCGGACACGGAGGGGATCTGTGTCCGGGTTTTTTATCAGGAGGTCCCATATGAATCGTTTTGAATATATTGTTGTGAGCATTGACGGCGACTACGCCCATTTACAGAGAACCGACATCGAGAGCGATGAGACCAAGCTGGTGGCAAGAGCCCTTCTGCCCGCTGAGATCGTTGAGGGCAGCAGACTTCTCTACGAGTGGATGCAGTATTCCATCATGGAATAATCAAACGAAAATTCGGTAAAACTGTAACGAAGAACCAAACAAGGAAGACCTGTTTCATGATTCCTGTAAGTGCCTGTTTTTGCCCCTGTCTTTATGTTAGATTGGGCGGACAACATTATACGAAAGGAGAAGTGAGCAGGTCTGTTTTCTTTTCCGGAGGGGCGGCCGGCTCATCACAGTGCAGTATGAAAAAAGACAACGACTTTTGGCAGATGAGAGAGGAGCCCGAAAAAGAGGCGGGAAGAGGCGCGGCGCTCTCCTCGATGGACGACGCATCGATCGGGGAGATCCTCGCGCGCTACGACATAAACCCCGAGGTGTCTGCGCAGAAGCTTCGCGTAGGCATCGGGAATCTGAAGGAGGTCATCTATCATCCGGTGGAGGCAGCCCTCCTTCTCATCGGTCACGACGGCAGAAGAACGCGCCTTACGGACATCGGCGAGGATGTGTGGCGCCGGCTCAAAAACAGTGTCAAAGCAGGCGGCCGCAGGAGAGAAATTATTATCAATTCTCTCTTTTCCCACAATCGGGATTATGGTATAATGGTTAAAAGTATAGCGGCTTATGCCAAGGAGGAAGATATGCGCAGAATCTTACTGAAACTGAGTGGAGAAGCTCTCGCAGGAGACAAGAAGACAGGCTTTGATGAGCCTACAGTCAGAAAGGTAGCACTTCAGGTGAAGCAGCTGGTGGATGACGGCGTCCAGGTGGGCATCGTGATCGGTGGCGGCAATTTCTGGAGAGGACGCTCCAGTGAGAATATCGATCGTACCAAGGCAGACCAGATCGGTATGCTGGCAACCGTAATGAACTGTATCTACGTTTCCGAGATCTTCAGAAGCGTGGGTATGATGACCTCGATCCTCACTCCCTTCGAGGTGGGCTCTTTTACCAAGCTCTTCAGCAAGGACAGAGCCAACAAATATTTTTCCAGAGGAATGGTCGTATTCTTCGCAGGCGGTACCGGACATCCCTATTTCTCAACCGATACAGGTGTTGTGCTCCGCGCCATCGAAGTTGAGGCTGACGTGATCCTTCTCGCCAAGTCCATCGATGCCGTATACGATGACGACCCCGCTAAGAATCCCAATGCCAAGAAGTATGACAAGGTCTCCATCGACGAAGTTATCGCCAAGAATCTTCAGGTAGTCGACATGACCGCTTCCATCCTGGCAAGAGACAACAAGATGCCCATGAGAGTCTTCGGCCTGAATGCCGAGAACAGTATCGTGAAGGCGATCGGCGGTGACTTTGAAGGCACCGAAGTAACAGTGTAAATATTTGATAACATGCAATAAAGACAACACATGAAACAGCCGCCCGGGCGGCGAAGGAGGTAATATGGACGCAAGAATCAAAGTTTATGAAGAGAAGATGAAAAAGGCCCTGGATTTCCTGGCGGCTGATTACGCAGGTATCCGCGCAGGTCGTGCGAACCCGCATGTACTGGACAAGATCAGAGTTGACTACTACGGAACCCCTACCCCCATTCAGCAGGTTGGTAATGTCACCGTTCCCGAACCCCGCATCATTCAGATCGCACCCTGGGAGAAGAGCCTGATCAAGGCGATCAACAAGGCGATCATGACTTCCGATCTGGGTATCAATCCTTCCGATGACGGCAGCGTGATCCGTCTGGTATTCCCCGAGGTTACCGAGGAGCGCAGAAAGGAACTGGTTAAGGACATCAAGCACAAGGGAGAGGACGGCAAGGTTGCTATCCGCAACATCAGAAGAGACGGCAACGATGCTCTCAAGAAGCTCGGCAAGGCCGGCGATGTTTCCGAGGATGAGATCAAGGGTCTTGAGAACGAGCTGCAGAAGCTGACCGACAAGTACGTTAAGGAAGTTGATGCTCTCATGGAGACCAAGTCCAAGGAGATCATGACAGTTTAATTATTGTTTTTTGCAATCGACACAATGGCAAAGGGCGGGAACGTTTACGTATCCGCCCTTGTAAATTATTTTCCTTTTGACATTTTGACAAAAGACTGCAGGGAGAATATCAATGGACGAGAATCTGAAGATACCGCAGCATGTGGCGATCATCTTAGACGGCAACGGCCGCTGGGCGAAGAAAAAGGGCATGCCCCGCAACTACGGACATGTGCAGGGCGCCAAGACCGTGGAGGTCATCTGTGAGGAAGCCTACAAGATGGGCATTAATTACCTTACCGTCTACGCTTTTTCCACCGAGAACTGGAACAGACCCCGGGATGAGGTGGACGCGCTGATGAAGCTGCTGCGCAACTATATGAAGAACTGCTTAAAGACTGCGGAGAAGAACCGCATGTGCGTGAGAGTTCTGGGTGACAAGAGCAGACTTGACGAGGATATCAGAGTGAGCATCGCCGAGCTGGAGGAGGCTACGAAGAACAACGACGGCCTGCATTTCCAGATCGCGATCAACTACGGCGGCAGAGATGAGCTTACCCGCGGCGTGAAGGAGCTTGCAAAGCGCATCGAGAGCGGTGAGCTTAAGAGTGGGGACATCACCGCCGATATGATCAATGACAGCCTTGATACCGCAGGCATTCCCGATCCCGACCTGCTGATCCGCACCTGCAACGAGCAGAGGATCTCCAATTTCCTGCTGTGGCAGCTTGCATACACCGAGTTTTATTTTACCCCTGTTCCCTGGCCGGACTTCTCCAAGGAGGACCTTGAGATGGCTGTGGAGGCTTACAACCACAGAGACAGAAGATACGGCGGTTTAAAGGAGGAGTAATTATGTTTTGGACCAGACTGGCAAGCGGCGCGGTATTGCTCGTCATCGCGCTGACCACTATGGGCTTCGGCGGCTATGCGTTGGCAGGCGTGCTTGCCCTCATTTCCCTGATCGCCTTCAGAGAACTGACCAAGGCTCTTAAGGGCGGCGAAGCGAAGGGCTTCTCCGCGCCCGAGATCGCAGGCATGATCGGTGCTGTGGGCTATTATCTCGCAATTACTTTTTCAAAGGCAGAGTTCTTGCCCCTGCTGTGTGTGGTGGCGGTATTTATGCTGGAGATGTTTGTATATGTATTCGGTTTCTCGAAGTATCGCTCCGAGGATATCGTGGCAGCGGTTTTTGCCTTCCTGTACGCACCCGTGATGCTCTCCTTCATCTATCTGACCAGAGAGCACACCTACGGCCTCTACATGGTGTGGCTGATCCTGATCAGCGCATGGGGCTGTGATACCTTTGCGTACATCGTCGGCATGCTGATCGGCAAGAAGAAGATCTTCCCCGTGCTGAGCCCCAAGAAGTCCCTGGAGGGCTGTATCGGCGGCGTGTGCGGCGCGGCACTGTTAGGCTTCCTCTATGCGCATTTTTATGTGGCAAGAGTGCTTCCCGATGCCAACCTGACCTTACCGATCGTTGTGATCTGCGCAGCCGGCGCGATCTGCAGCATGGTGGGTGACCTTGCGGCTTCCGCCATCAAGAGAAATCACGGAATCAAGGACTACGGCAAGCTGATCCCCGGTCACGGCGGCATTATGGACCGTTTTGACAGCGTGATCTTCACAGCGCCCATCGTCTATTTCCTGATGTATTTTATGTTTTAAAGCGCTGTTTTGGTAAAAAAGACAGCAATGCCCCGCCGTAGATTGGTCACAGATACGCGGGGAAGGAGATCAATACCATGAAGAATATTGCAATTTTAGGCTCTACCGGTTCCATCGGCACCCAGACACTTGAGATCGTAAGGAGCAATCCCGACCTTAAGGTGGTGGCGCTGGCGGCAGGCTCAAACATTGACAAAATAGAAGAACAGATCAGAGAATTCAAGCCCCTTGTAGCGGCACTGTGGACAGAAGAGAG
>JAZULD010000066.1:0-9392 GCA_045643625.1 Acetatifactor sp.
TATTCGGACAGCCTGAGGTTGGCCTCGGCATCACTCCCGGCTTCGGCGGCACTCAGAGACTTGCTCGTCTTGTAGGCGCTGGCATGGCTAAGCAGATGATTTACACCGCTCGCAACATCAACGCTGCTGAAGCTTTGAGAATCGGCCTTGTAAACGCTGTTTACTCCGCAGAAGTTGATGCAGAGGGCAATGTAGTTAAGTCCGCTAAGGCAGCAGTTCTGGAAGCAGCAGAGAAGATGGCAGCAGGCATCGCTCTCAACGCTCCCATCGCAGTTCGCAACTGCAAGAAGGCAATCAACGAGGGTCTTGACGCAGATATGGATCAGGCTCTTGTAATCGAGGAGAAGCTCTTCGGCGACTGCTTCGAGACCGAAGATCAGAGAGCAGGCATGGGCAACTTCCTCGAGAAGGACAAGGAAAAGAAATTAAAGGTCGTACCTTTTAAGAATCGTTAATCAATCACAAGGAGGAAAAATAAATGAAGGTAGGTATTATTGGTGCCGGCACCATGGGCCAGGGCATTGCAAAGGCATTTGCTATGGTTGAAGGATATGAAGTAGCACTCTGCGATATCAAGCAGGAGTGGGCTCAGGGCGGTAAGGACAAGATCGCTAAGGGTTACGCTAAGCTCGTAGAGAAAGGTAAGATGACTCAGGAAGCAGTTGATGCTATCCTTGCAAGCATCACTCCCGGTCTCAAGGAAGACCTTTGCGCAGATTGCGATCTGATCGTTGAAGCAGCATTCGAGAACATGGAAGTTAAGAAGACCACTTTCGGTGAGCTTGACAAGATCGTTAAGCCCGAGTGCATTTTCGCTTCCAACACTTCCAGCCTTTCCATTACCGAGATCGGTAAGGACTTAAGCCGTCCCATGATCGGTATGCACTTCTTCAATCCCGCTGACAGAATGAAGCTGGTTGAGGTTATCGCAGGCGTCAACACCCCTCAGGCAACCGTAGACGCAATCGTTAAGATCTCCGAGGAGATCGGCAAGACTCCCGTACAGGTTAACGAGGCAGCAGGTTTCGTAGTAAACCGCATCCTCATCCCTATGATCAACGAAGCTGCTTTCATCAAGATGGAAGGTGTTTCCGATATCGCAGGTATCGATGCTGCTATGAAGCTCGGTGCTAATCAACCCAAGGGTTCACTTGAGTTAGGTGACTTCATCGGTCTTGACATCTGCCTTGCTATCATGGACGTTCTCTACAACGAGACCGGCGACAGCAAGTATCGTGCATGTCCTCTTATCCGCAAGATGGTTCGCGGCGGCAACCTGGGCGCTAAGAGCGGCAAGGGCTTCTACGTTTACAACGCAGACCGCACCAAGACTCCCGTTGACGCTCAGTAATTGAATCAACGAAAGTTCATGAGAATTTTGACCGGCAGTTTGCTGCAGTGTGAACTGCCGGTGTGATGGTTAATACAATTTTATGGAGGAACAAAATCATGGATTTCACTTTAAGTAAAAAGCATGAAATGGCGCGCGCTCTTTTCAGAGAGTTCGCTGAAAAAGAAGTAAAGCCTCTCGCACAGGAGGTTGACGAGACTGAGGTATTCCCTCGCGTTACCGTTGAGAAGATGGCTAAGGCTGGCTTCATGGGTATTCCCGTTCCCAAGGAGTACGGCGGACAGGGCTGTGATATCCTTACCTACGCTATGTGCGTTGAGGAGCTCTCCAAGGTTTGCGGTACCACAGGTGTTATCGTTTCCGCACACACCTCTCTTTGCTGCGATCCTATCCTTACCTACGGTACCGAAGAGCAGAAGCAGAAGTATCTGCCCGATCTTGCTTCCGGTCGTAAGTTAGGTGCTTTCGGTCTTACCGAGCCCGGTGCAGGTACCGACGCTCAGGGTCAGCAGACCAAGGCTGTTCTGGATGGCGACGAGTGGGTCATCAACGGTTCCAAGATCTTCATCACCAACGGTAAGGAAGCTGACGTTTACGTTATCTTCGCAGTAACCGGCATCATCGAGAAGCGCGGCCGCAAGATCAAAGAGATCTCCGCATTCATCGTTGAGAAGGGTACTCCCGGATTTACCTTCGGTACCAAGGAGAAGAAGATGGGTATCCGCGGTTCATCCACCTATGAGCTTATCTTCACCGACTGCCGCATTCCTAAGGCAAACATGCTCGGTGCACAGGGCAAGGGCTTCAACATCGCAATGCACACCCTCGACGGCGGCCGTATCGGTATCGCTGCACAGGCTCTGGGTATCGGCGAGGGCGCTCTTGAGAGAACTATCGCATACACCAAGGAGAGAAAGCAGTTCGGCAAGTCCATCGCTCAGCAGCAGAACACTCAGTTCCAGCTCGCAGACATGGCTACCAAGGCTCAGGCTGCACAGCTTCTTGTTTATAAGGCAGCACTTACCAAGGATCAGTACACCAAGGATCACAAGACCTCTTACGGCGTAGAAGCTGCAATGGCTAAGCTGTACGCTGCAGAGATGGCTATGGAAGTTACCACCAAGGCTGTTCAGCTTCACGGCGGTTACGGTTACACCAGAGAGTACGACGTTGAGCGTATGATGCGTGATGCAAAGATCACTGAGATCTACGAGGGTACCAGCGAGGTTCAGAGAATGGTTATCTCTGCAAACATCCTTGCTTAATTTTCCCTTGAGTGAATGCCGAATAACAACTAAAAATAAAGGAGTGTAAATACAATGAAAATCGTTGTTTGTATTAAGCAGGTTCCCGATACCAAGGGCGGCGTAAAGTTTAATCCCGACGGTACTCTGGACAGAGCAGCCATGATGACTATTATGAACCCTGATGACAAGGCAGGCCTTGAGGCAGCTCTTCGTCTGAAGGATCAGTACGGCGCAGAAGTTACCGTTATCACCATGGGTCTTCCCAAGGCTGAGGACGTTCTTCGTGAGGCTATGGCTATGGGCGCAGACAAGGGTATCCTTGTTACCGACAGAGTTCTCGGCGGGGCTGATACCTGGGCTACTTCCCAGACCCTTGCAGGTGCTATCCGCAACTTAGAGTACGATCTTATCATTACCGGACGTCAGGCTATCGACGGTGATACCGCTCAGGTAGGTCCTCAGATTTCCGAGCATTTAAATATTCCCGTAATTTCCTACGCACAGAACATCAAGATCGATGGCGACACCGTTATCGTTGAGCGTCAGTACGATGACAGATATCATGTGCTTAAGGCTCAGATGCCTTGCCTTGTTACCGCACTGGCAGAGCTGAACCAGCCTCGTTACATGACTCCCGGCGGAATCTTCGATGCATGCGAAGCAGAGATCACCGTATGGGGCAGAGCAAACCTTGTTGATGTAGAGGATTCCAACTTAGGTCTTAAGGGATCTCCTACCCAGATCGCTAAGGCTTCCGATAAGGTAAGAAAGGGCGCAGGCGAGAAGGTTACTCTCGATCCCGCTGAGGCTGTTGATTACATCGTTGGCAAGCTGAAGGACAAGCATGTGATCTAATCAATCAATTGACAAGAAATTGGAGGAAAATACAATGAATATTGAAGAATATAAGGGTGTATATGTCTTTGCCCAGCAGGTTGACAACACCATCAACAGTATTGCATTTGAGCTGATCGGCAAGGGTAAAGATCTTGCAGAGGCACTTGAGACCGAAGTTACCGCAGTTTTAGTTGGTAGCGAAGTTAAGGATCTTGCAGACGAGCTTGCTGCATATGGCGCAGACAAAGTTATCGTAGTTGACGATCCCGAGTTAAAGGAGTACAGAACCGAGCCTTACGCTCACGCTCTTGCATCCGTTATCAATGAGTTCAAGCCTGAGATCTTCTTAGTAGGCGCAACCGCAATCGGCCGTGACCTTGGTCCTCGCGTATCCGCAAGAATCCATACCGGTCTGACCGCAGACTGTACTCAGCTTGAGATTGGTGACTTCCCCATCAATCCTATTCCCGGCAGAGAGCAGAAGCACAATCAGCTGCTTATGACTCGTCCTGCTTTCGGTGGCAACACCATCGCAACCATCGCTTGCCCTGAGTTCCGTCCTCAGATGGCTACCGTACGTCCCGGCGTTATGCAGAAGCGCGCTAAGATCGACGGTGCTAAGGCAAATGTGATCGAATTCAATCCCGGCTTTACCCCTGACAACAAGTACGTTGAGATCCTTGAAGTCGTTAAGGCAGTATCCGATACCGTAGATATCATGGACGCTAAGATCCTTGTATCCGGTGGTCGTGGTGTTGGCAGCGCAGAGAACTTCAAGCTTCTTGAGGATCTTGCAGAGGTACTCGGTGCAACCGTAAGCTGCTCTCGTGCAGTTGTAGATGCAGGCTGGAAGCCTAAGGATCTGCAGGTTGGTCAGACCGGTAAGACCGTTCGTCCCAACGTTTACTTTGCAATCGGTATCTCCGGTGCTATCCAGCATCTGGCAGGTATGGAGGAGTCCGACATCATCATCGCTATCAACAAGGATGAGACCGCTCCTATCTTCGACGTAGCTGATTTCGGTATCGTAGGCGATCTGAACAAGATCCTTCCTGCTCTTACCGAGAAGCTTAAGGCAGAAGTTGCAGCAAAATAATAAGCTGTAAACATTAGAAATGATCCCCGAACAGGTGCGTTATGTGCCTGCTCGGGGTTATTTTTACTTAAAGCCCGCAAGGGCAGAAAGTGTGCATGATGGCTAAGCAGAAGGAAAACAAGACAAATGCGATGCGCATTCTGGAATCTCTGAAGATTCCCTTTGACACCATGACCTATGAGTGTGACGAATTCGTGGACGCTCTGCATATCGCAGACCAGCTGGGAATTCCCTATGAGAAGATGTACAAGACCCTGGTGACACAGGGAAACAGCAAGAACTATTTTGTATTTGTACTCCCCATCGCCGAGGAGCTGGACCTGAAGAAGGCGGCGAAGAGCGTGGGCGAGAAGAGTGTGGAAATGATTCCGGTGAAGGAGATCAACAAGATCACCGGTTATATCAGAGGAGGCTGCACCGCTGTGGGCATGAAAAAACAGTACGTGACCCGCATCGATGATACCGCGAAGGATCTGCCCACCATGATCGTCAGCGGCGGAAGGATCGGTTTTCAGATCGAGCTTGCTCCCGCAGACCTTGTAAGGGCGACAGGAGCAGAGTTTGCGCAGATCATTCGCGCGTAAAAACACGGGCTGCAACGCAGGCAGATGCTGCATTATGAAAGTACATGCGGTCATTTGCAATGCAGTGGACGTATCTGCAGACAGATGCGGTGAACAAACCCCTCGTATAGATTGAAAGGACAGCAGTATGAAGAGATATGTCAGTCTGGAGGAGATCTCCGACGGCAAATTATATCAGGACAATGACATGGTGAAGGCGGACTGCCACGGCTGCAAGGGCTGTTCCAAGTGCTGCAGAGGCATGGGAAGCTCCATCACCTTGGACCCCTTAGATATTTTCCGCCTGTGCAGACACCTTGGCGCAAGCTTTGAGGAGCTGCTTCAGAGTGCGGTGGAATTGAATGTAGTGGATGGCGTGATCCTGCCCAATTTAAAAATGGCGGGAGAGGACGAGCGCTGTGCGTTTTTGGACGATGAAGGTTGGTGTGCCGTTCATGAGGACCGTCCCGGCATCTGCCGTATTTTCCCCCTGGGAAGATATTATGAGAACGGAGATTTCAAGTATTTTCTGCAGACCGGCGAGTGCGATGACAAGACCCGCACCAAGATCAAGGTCTCGAAGTGGGTGGATACAGGGAATCTTAAGCGAAACAGGGCTTTTATCAACACCTGGCACGAACTGTTAAACACCATGGAGGAGACGCTTGCGAAGGCGGATGACGCAGGCAAAAATGCGCTGAATATCGCACTCCTTAAGAATTTCTATTTCCGCGAGTATGACACATCGGCTGATTTCTATGAGCAGTTCGATGCGGCACTTGAAGAATTTGCTTTTTCCGAGTGATTATGATAAAGTATTTATCGTATGAAATGTTTTGAACTACGCGAGATTTGTTCTGCGCTATAATGGAGGAATACTACTATGCATATGGCTGACGCGCTGATCGTTCCCGCAGTGGCGGGAACCATGTATGCCTGCTCTGCACTGACAGCGGGCATTTCCGTGAAGGAAGTAAGACTTGAAAATGAACCCAAGAAGATCCCCGCAATGGGTATCATGGGCGCTTTTGTTTTCGCGGCACAGATGATCAATTTTACCATTCCCGGTACCGGTTCTTCCGGACATCTCTGCGGCGGCGTGCTGCTCTCCGCGATCTTAGGACCCTTCGCAGGTTTCCTGACGATGATCGGCATATTGCTGATCCAGTGCCTGATGTTTGCCGACGGCGGTCTTATGGCCCTGGGATGCAACATCTGGAATATGGCAGCATACGGCTGCTTTATCGGCGGCTTCTTAATTTGGAGACCCATGATGAAGCAGGGCGTTACCAAGTTAAAGATCGTTCTTGCATCCATTCTTGCATGCGTACTTACCCTGCAGCTTGGTGCATTCTCCGTAACCTTAGAGACCATGATCTCCGGCATCACCGAGCTTCCCTTCGGTGTATTCGTAGCAGCAATGCAGCCCATCCACCTTGCAATCGGTCTTGTGGAAGGTCTCATTACCGCGGCAGTCCTCATCTTTGTACATGAGGCAAGACCCGAGATGATCTGGACCGGAAGAGCAGCAGACGAGCGTGAGGAGAAGTTATCCTTCCGCCGCACTATGGTGATCCTTGCAGCTGCAGCGGCAGTGATCGCAGGCGGTCTCTCCTTACTTGCTTCCGCATATCCCGACGGTCTTGAGTGGTCCATCGAGCGCATCACCGGTGCTACCGAGCTTGAGGCAGCAGGCAGTGCTTACGCAGTAGCTGACAGCATTCAGTCCGCAACCGCAATTCTTCCCGACTATGCATTCAAGAGCAGCGAGACCATGCTTGGAACCACCGTTTCCGGTCTTGTGGGCGGTGTAGTAGTCATCGCACTCTGTGTTGCAGCATGCTATGCATTCCGCTTCTTCAGAAGTAAGAAGACCGCATAATTTTTCAGAAAGACAGTATTTTTTACATGAGCAAAATCGATCATGCAATTCGTGACATTCACGGGATCGATGCTGCGGGAAGAAGCAGCGTTCTCTCGGGGATACACCCCTTGGTGAAGCTTCTTGTGACCTTCTGGTATCTGATCCTGGTGCTGTCTTTTCCCAAGTACGACATCTCGGGGCTGGCAGGAATGTCATTATATTTCATTATCATGATAATTGTGGGGGAAATATCCGTAAAACGGGTATTCCCCCGTTTGTGTGTTGTTTTTTTTCCGGTATTACTGCTTGGAATCGTCAATCCCTTCTTTGACAGGGTGCCTTTTGGGGCGATCGGCAGCTTCATCGTGACAGGCGGAATGCTCTCCATGGTGAACCTCTGGATGAAGGCCGCTTTTGCGGTGTTTGCCACTTACGTCCTGACGGAAAGTACCGGCATCGAGGACATCTGCTACGCACTGCAGCTTCTGCATCTGCCTTCCGTCCTGATCACCCAGCTGATGCTGATGCACCGCTACCTGATTCTGATGTTAAAAGAGGCGGAGAGGGTCACAACGGCCTATTCCATGCGTGCCCCCGGACAGAAGGGCATTCATTTCAGGGCCTGGGGTTCCCTTGCCGGCAGGATGCTCATCGGCAGCATGGACAGAGCGGATACTGTCTACGAGAGCATGCTTCTTCGAGGCTTTGACGGAAAGTTTCATTTTACCGGAAGAGAGGGCAAGAGAAGCACAAGCATTCTTTTCGGCGTCGTCTGGTTCGTCCTGATCGCCGCACTTCGTTTCCTGCCTGTTTTCAGGCTTGTGGGAGGATTATTCGGATAGTGAGCAATATCAAGATCAATGACCTTAGATTTAAATACAACAACACAAGGCAGGATATGCCCTATGTGCTCGACGGACTTGAGTTAAGCATCGGCGAGGGCGAGACCGTGGGCATCATCGGTGCAAACGGTGTGGGCAAATCCACCTTTTTAAAGCTTCTGGTAGGCCTTTTGCCCGGCTACGAGGGAAGCATTCTGGTGGACGACGTGAAGGTCTGCAAGGAAAACCTGGCAAAGGTCCGCAGCAAAGCAGGCTATGTCTTCCAGGATTCCGAGAGCCAGCTGTTTATGAATACCATCTACGAGGATGTGGCTTTCGGTCCCATGAATATGGGCCTTAGCAAGGAAGAGGTCGAGAAAGTTGTAGCCGACGCCCTGAAAAAGACCCACATTGAGGATCTGGCAGACCGCCAGATCTACCGTATCAGCGGAGGTCAGAAAAAACTGGCTGCCATCGCATCTGTACTGTCCATGGGTCCCGACATCCTGCTGATGGATGAGCCTTCCGTGGCGCTGGATCCGAGCAACAGAGAGAATCTGATCGACATTTTGAATGAGCTGCCCGGCACCAAGCTGCTGGCATCTCATGACCTTGACTTTATCTACGACACCTGCGAGCGAACCATCCTTCTGGCAGAGGGCAAGATCGCCTATGACGGCCCCACCAAGACCCTTCTGAAGGATAAGGAAATGCTGGAGGCCCACGGCCTGAAGCTGCCGCTGTCCTTCCGTTTTATGACGCAGGAGTGCAGGGACTGCGAGCGATTCGCAGGAAGATAGAGACGAGACGTGCGCGCGGGCAAGTGCCCGGGAGTGAAGAACTTCGGAGCATAGCGGGCGTCGAAATAAGCCCGGAAGTGAAGAGTTTCGGAGCATGACATACGCGGGAGCACACAACACAGAGCATAAGTATTAGACATAAAAATGCGGGGCACCGGCCTCGTTTTGGGAGAACACATGGAATTAAGAGAAGCACTGGAACAGGTAAAAAACGGACAGTTATCCGTGGACGAGGCAGAAAAATATTTCCGCCGCAAGAGCTATGAGGATCTGGGCTACGCCATGCTTGACACCTACAGAGAGGTTCGCTCCGGTTTTTCGGAGGTGATCTACTGCAGCGGCAAGGCGGACGAGCATCTGCTTCAGATCGTGCGCACCCTGTATCGTGAGAACGGCGAGGTCTTCGGTACCAGAGCAAGCGAAGCGCAGTACGAGCTTGTGAAGGCTGAGATCCCCGAGATCACCTATGACAAGGTGTCACGCATTCTGAAGATCGAGAAGCCCGGCAAGGTGAAGACCGGCAAGATCGTTGTGGCAACAGCAGGCACTGCGGATATTGCGGTGGCTGAGGAGGCTGCACAGACTGCGGAATATTTCGGCAACTACGTGGAGCGCGTCTACGATGTGGGCGTCAGCGGCATCCACAGACTTTTTGCCAAGCTGGACAAGTTCAACGATGCCAACTGCATCATCGCAGTGGCAGGCATGGAGGGCGCGCTGGCAAGTGTCATCGGCGGTCTGGTTGAGCGTCCCGTGATCGCAGTTCCCACCTCTGTGGGCTACGGTGCCAACATGACCGGCCTGTCCGCACTT
>JAZULD010000067.1:0-5765 GCA_045643625.1 Acetatifactor sp.
TATTAAAGGAGATTCCTCAGGTTCGTAAAGACTTAGGTGAGCCCCCTCTGGTAACTCCTTCTTCACAGATCGTTGGTACTCAGGCAGTATTTAACGTATTGATGGGTGAAAGATATAAGATGGCTACCAAGGAGACCAAGGCAGTTCTTCGCGGTGAGTACGGTCAGACTGTTAAGCCTATGAATCAGGAAGTTATCGATAAGTTTATCCCCGGCGTTGAGAGAATCACCTGCCGTTACGCTGACCTTATTGACAACGAGCTTGATAAGTTAGAGGGCGAGATGAAGGAATGGAAGCAGCAGGATGAGGACGTTCTGTCCTACGCACTGTTCCCTCAGGTTGCTACCGACTTCTTCAAGTATCGTCAGGCTCAGCAGGAGAAGGTTGACATGACTCAGGCTGATACCAAGAACGGCGCATATCCTGTATAATCAGGGTAAGCTTTGACCCGATGGGTCATTCATAAGAACTTACGCGGCGCGGCTTTTTGCCGCGCCGTTTTGCGTGCGGGAGAGGAGAGCCGATGGGGTGATAGCACTTGACAAAGGCTCGTCAAAAACCGTAAAATTATTAGGATGGATGCTTGCGGGCTGCCATGTGTCAGGCCGCAGAATCACACATTTTTGGAAAAGGTCAGGTTGTTATCATGGACAGAGAAACCGATGTTTTGCAGTTGATCGGCGAGAGAATGCCTAAGATGAGCAAGAGCCATAAGGCGGCTGCCGAATATATTCTGAATCACTATGAGCAGGCTGTTTTTATGACTGCGGCCAAGCTTGGTGATGCAGTTGGCATCAGTGAATCCACGGTGATCCGTTTTGCGGGAAGCCTTGGTTTTGACGGTTATCCTCAGTTCCAGAAGGAATTGGAGAACTGCGTCCGCACCAAGCTTACCAAGATGCAGAAGATCGATGCCAGGTATGCCGGAAGCTCCAAATCAGAAGTGGTTACCGATGTCCTGATGGCCGATATCGAGAAGATCGAGGATACTATCAGGAATCTGGATATCGCAGCTTTTGACACCGCGGTGGAGAGCCTCTTAAATGCTGAGACTGTCTACATCATGGGTCTTCGAAGTAATGAACCTCTGGCTGCATTCCTGCATTTTTACCTGAATATGATCCGCAAAAATGTGCGTCTGCTGAACACCACCAGCATCAGCGAGACTTTTGAGCAGATGATCCACATCGGCGAGAAGGACTGTTTTGTGGGTATCAGCTTTCCCAGATATTCCATGCGTACCTTAAAGGCTATGGAGTTTGCCAACGACCGCAACGCCAAGGTCATTGCGATCACCGACAGCATTCATTCCCCCATGAATCTGTATTCTTCCTGCAACCTGCTTGCAAGAAGCGACATGGTCTCAATCGTTGACTCCCTGGTTGCGCCTCTGAGCGTGATCAATGCCCTTGTGGTAGCGCTGTGTCTGAAATGCTCCGGCGAGGTGCGTAAGAACTTAGAGACCCTGGAATATGTCTGGAACAATTACCAGGTCTATTTGAACGACGAGATCAATTTTATCGATGATGAGCCCATCCTGGACAATCCTTTGCATCGGGATGAGATCTAGACCAAAAGTCAGTCCGCAGAGATGAATGATGTAGATGACAACATCGTTCATCGGTATGATGCAGATAACAGCATCGACCACCGGAATGAGACGCAGATGACAGCGCCGTATGCGGCGTTGAGTAATATAGTTGCCATGGGGAAATTAAGAACCATCGGCACACACAGAAAGGCAGACAATGAGTAAAGTCGTTGTGATCGGCGGCGGAGCTGCGGGTATGATGGCAGCATTGACCGCTTCGGAGCACGGACATCAGGTCACGGTGCTTGAGCGAAACGAGAGACTTGGCAAGAAACTTTTTATCACCGGCAAGGGCAGATGCAATGTCACCAATTCCGGCGATATGGAGGCTCTTTTTGCCAATGTGATCACCAATGAAAAGTTCCTCTACAGCGCTTTTTATCAGTACGATAACAGGATGCTGATGGAGTTTTTTGAAAAAAACGGATGCCCCTTGAAGGAGGAGCGCGGTGAGCGTGTGTTCCCCGTGTCCGACAAGTCGGGCGATATTATTACGACCCTGCAGAACGCACTTAGGAGAGCGGGCGTGAAGGTCAGATTAAACACGAGAGTGGACAGGCTGATCGTGGATGAGAGCGAGGAAGGCGCGGTATGCCGCGGCGTTGTCACAGCTGACGGCGAGCGTGTAATGGGCGATGCAGTGATCGTCTGCACAGGCGGCGTCTCCTATCCTTTGACCGGCTCTACCGGCGACGGACACCGCTTCGCAGAGGAGACCGGACATAAGGTCACCGAGCTTAAGCCTGCGCTGGTGCCTTTAAAGACCGCCGAGGAATGGTGCCCTGTTCTGATGGGACTTTCCCTGAAAAATGTGAGTCTGCGCATGGTTTCCGGCGGCAAGGAGATCTACAGCGGCTTCGGCGAGATGCTGTTCACCCACTTCGGTGTCAGCGGTCCCCTGGTTTTAAGCGCCAGCAGCTACTATGTCAAGAAGAAAAAGGGTGAGACGTTTCTTTACCTCGATCTGAAGCCCGCACTTGACATCGAGACGCTGGATAAGAGACTCCTTCGCGATTTTGAAGAGAACAAAAACAAGCAGTTTCGAAATGCGCTGGATGCGCTTTTTCCTAATAAACTGATCCCCGTGATGGTAATGCTGTCCGGCATTCCCGGGGAGAAACGTGTCAATGAGATCACCAGAGAGGAGAGGCGCGCGTTCGCGGCGCTGATCAAGGAGGTGCCCATGACCGTTACCGGCACCGGCTCTTTTGCCGAGGCCATCATCACCCAGGGCGGCGTCTCCGTGAAGGATGTGAACCCCTCCACCATGGAGAGCAAGCGCGTGAAGAGCCTGTATTTTGCGGGAGAAGTCCTTGATCTGGACGCTATGACAGGTGGCTTCAACCTGCAGATCGCCTGGTCCACAGGACATCTTGCGGGTGAGAGTATTTTGTAAAAAAGGAAGACAGACATATGAGTTTTAATATTGCAGTGGACGGACCTGCGGGCGCAGGCAAGAGCACCATCGCCAAGGCGGTGGCGCGCAAAATGAATCTGATCTATGTGGACACCGGAGCAATGTACCGCGCGATGGCGTTGTATATGCTGCGCGAGAACATGGACCCCGCAGATACCGAAGGCATCGCAGAGAAGTGCAGGGAAGCCCACATCACCATCGGTTATCTGGACGGTGAGCAGGTCGTATACTTAAACGGTGAGAATGTAAACGGCGAGCTTCGCAAGGAGCAGGTCGGCAACATGGCCTCCGTTATCAGCGTTGTGCCCCAGGTGCGCGAGAAGCTGGTGGAACTGCAGAAGCTTCTGGCAGCGGAGAACGACTGTATCATGGACGGCAGAGATATCGGCACCTGCGTGCTGCCGAATGCCGACGTGAAGGTATATCTGACCGCCGACAGCACCGTTCGTGCGAAGCGCCGCGTGGATGAGCTGAAGGCCAAGGGCATCGAGGCGGACCTTGAGACCGTCAGACAGGATATTGAGGAGCGCGATTACAGAGATATGCACAGAGAGCATTCCCCTCTGAAGCGTGCCGAGGATGCGCAGCTTGTGGACAGCTCCTACATGACTGTCGAAGAAGTGATCGAGACCATCGTGGGTTTATGTGATTTGTGAAAAAAAGGGGACTCTATGGAAGTCAGACTTGCTGAGAGCGCGGGCTTCTGCTTCGGCGTAAGACGCGCCGTGGATACCGTGTACGAACAACTGAAGACCGGTGCAAGGATCTACACCTACGGACCCATCGTGCACAACGAGGAGGTCGTGAAGGAACTCGAGGCGCTGGGTGTTGCAGTGAGCGGAGACGAGGAGGAACTCGTGAAGATCGCGCAGCAGTATGCGGAGGCGGGAGAGAATACCGTGACAGGAGAGACTGCGGATAAAGAGAGCGCTTCCGACAATACCGGAACAGATGCCGATAAGGCTCTGCGTCCCAAGGTGATCATCCGTGCCCACGGTGTTCCCAGACGCATCAGAGACCTGATCGAGAACAGCGGCATGGAGTGTGTGGACGCCACCTGTCCTTTTGTCAAGAACATTCACAGGATCGTGGAACAGGAGAGTGCGGAGGGCAAACACATCATTATTGTAGGCGATCCCGTGCATCCCGAGGTGGAGGGAATCGTCGGATGGTGCAACGGTCCCGTCACAGTGATCGAAACTGCTGAAGAGGCATCAAAAATCAGCATTTTGAACAATAAAAAGGTCTGTGTAGTCTCACAAACCACATTTAATTACAATAAATTTCAAACAATAGTTGAAATTTTAGAGCAGAAAGGTTATAATGATAAAGTCGTGAACACTATCTGCAATGCAACGGAGGTTCGTCAACGTTCGGCCAGGGCTTTAGCGGCTTCGGCGGACGTTATGATCGTAATAGGAGGCAAGCACAGTTCCAACACGAGGAAGTTATATGACATCTGTTGTGAGGAATGTGCGAATACCTATTTTATACAGACACTGGATGACTTGCATTTAGAACTACCTAGATCTGTTCGGCTAGTGGGCATTACAGCGGGGGCTTCCACCCCAAACAAATTAATTGAGGAGGTTCAAAATTATGTCAGAATTAACTTTTGAACAAATGCTGGAAGAATCATTAAAGACAATTCATACAGGAGAGGTAGTCGAAGGTACTGTCATTGGTGTTAAGCCTGAGTTTGTTATCCTGAACATTGGTTACAAGTCCGATGGTATCCTTACCAAGAACGAGTATACCAACGACGCCAGTGTTAATCTTCTTGACGCTGTCAAGGTCGGCGATACCATGGAAGTTAAGATCCTTAAGGTAAACGACGGCGAAGGTCAGGTTTCTCTTACCTACAAGAGACTGGCTGCCGACAGAGGCAATAAGAGAATCGAAGAAGCTTTCAATACCAAGGAAGTGCTTAAGGCAACTGTTTCTCAGGTACTTGACGGCGGTTTAAGCGTTATCGTTGATGAAGTTAGAATCTTCATTCCTGCTAGCCTTGTATCTGATGGATTCGAGAAGGATCTTTCTAAGTATGCAGGTCAGGAGATTGAATTCGTTATTACCGAGTACAATCCTAAGAGAAGAAGATATATCGGAGATCGTAAGCAGCTTCTTACAGCTAAGAGAGCTGAATTACAGAAGGCTCTTTTCGAGAAGATTAAAGAGGGCGATGTTGTAGAAGGTACAGTTAAGAATGTAACTGACTTTGGTGCATTTATCGATCTCGGTGGTGCAGACGGACTTCTTCATATCTCAGAGATGAGCTGGGGAAGAGTTGAACATCCTAAGAAGGTATTTAAGGTTGGCGATAAGCTTAACGTATTAATCAAAGAGATTAACGGAAGCAAGATTGCTCTTTCTCTTAAATTTGATGATGCAAATCCTTGGAAGGATGCTGCAGAAAAGTATGCTGTAGGCAATGTTGTAACCGGTAAGGTTGCAAGAATGACAGACTTCGGTGCTTTCGTAGAACTTGAGTCAGGTGTTGATGCACTTCTTCATGTTTCTCAGATTTCAAGAGAGCATGTTGAGAAGCCAGCTGATGTATTAAGCGTTGGTCAGATTATCACAGCTAAGGTTGTTGATTTCAACGGCGCTGACAAGAAGATCAGCTTAAGCATTAAGGCACTTCAGGCTCCGGCTGAGGCTCCAAAGGATGAGGATGTAGCAGACGTAGAGATCGATGCTGTAGCAGCTGAGGAATAATTTTAGTGAGCTTTTAAAGGCACCTGCTTCGCAGGTGCC
>JAZULD010000068.1:0-3261 GCA_045643625.1 Acetatifactor sp.
CCTTGTCGGTATCAAGAGGTCCGCCGTAGCACTCGACCTTGGAGATAAAAGCATCATAGTAGTGCTGCTCGCTCTTAATAAGGCCCGCAAGATCGCTCATATCACCTGTCACATAGGCATACATGGCTGCTGCCGCAAGACACCACGCGCCGCTCATGGAGTCATACTCCAGTGCGGAACCGTCCTCCTCGGACATGGAGAAGGGATACTCGTCCACGGTATTTTTCAGGGTGGCAAGCTTCTCCACAACAGGCTTCACAAAAGAGAGCCACTCAGCGTGCTCGCCGCGGCCCATCTCCTTCTCGAAGAGATAAGCCTTTAAAATATAATAGATCGCCTGGCCGTTTAAGTAGGAGCTGTGACCGCCGTTGTGCATGCCGTCATACCACCAGCCGTGCACGGTCCACTCACCGTCCACGAAGGCGTCGTAAAGCAGTCCGGAGCGGGGATTTACGGCGTTTTTCATGATCTCTCTCATCACGGTGAGGGCCTGCTCGCGCATCACTTCATCGCCCAGCCGCAGTGCCGCGATGAGCTGCGGTACCGCCACGGTGAGACCGTTGGTCCAGGACAGGGAGCCAAGCTTATTGTAGGCAAGACCTTCCGGTCTGTCGTAGACAAAACCGGAGTACATCTTGTCTTCGGGAAGGTACGCGTAATCCCTGATCGCGCCCGCAAGCATACCTGCCGCCTTCTTCACATCCATGCCCGCAAGGGCTCTGGGTGCCTGATGATAAGTAAAATATGCATCCTTCACAGCGTCGTGAATTGCAAGCTCACTCTCCGCCGCATAGTCGTACACGCGAAGTGTTACATGCACCTCCTCGCCCGCAGCGATCAAAAATGCATTCTCCTCGGTCAGGGGTGCTCTCTCAAGCACCTTTGCGGTCTGAATAAAGAGCCAGGGCGCGTTCTCGTAGCCCAGGGTATAACCCACGCTTGCACTGCCCTCCTCGCCAAGATGCAGGGTAAAACCGCAGTAGCGGTAGAAGGGATCGGGGCCATCACTCTTTAGATCGACCGCCGTTTTCTTGGCTTCACTACCCAGAAAATAAGGGCTTGCAGCCAGGCCAAGCACTCTGCCCTTATCGTAGATCAGTGCCATGGGCTCTGCCAAACGGTCGCTTCTGGTCATCCAGTCGGTGGACTCGGGACGCTTCAGGTTCTTCTCGCGGATGCGGGGGAACTCCTTGCGTCCGGAGTTGGACTTCTCGCCGGTATTTCGGTTGTACATATAGCCCGGCAGGAAGAACTTCGGATGCTCCTTCTCAGTCGATAACAGGATCTCGACCACGCCCAGGAAATCCTCGCCTGTGATGTTCTTCACGGTAACTTCTGCAATTCTTCCGAGTGCAGTTTCTTCCGTCGTTGTAAAAGATGTCACAAGGCCGAAGTCCTCTGCGGGAACGTAGGTCACGTCCTCTGTAAATGCTCTTCTTGCCTTGGTGTGTAATGTGTAATTCATAATTATCTTCCCTTTTCTGCGGGATCGTCCCGCACTCTTACGCTTCCGACCTGCCCTATCACGGAGGCTTCTGCGTTCAATGTCGTCAGGTAGGCCCGCCTTATATATCCCGAGCATATCCCGTAAAAATCCCTGCGTCAATGTATTATGTTGCCGCAGGGATGTTATTTCGGGTCATATTCAGTTCATGTGGACGCCGGCATTTTTCGCATGCTGCCGGGTTACCGGCTCACGGTATGTTTTCACTTATCTGCTTACTCGTTTACAACAGCGATCTGGCACATCTTCATGGCTTCCAGCGCGTTTAAATGAGTCGCGGGAGTCACGCCTGCGCAACAGGAAGCGTCCACAGTGATGGGCACCTCAGGCAGGTATGCCTTGCAGATCATAGCGTTAGAGATCACGCAGATATCGGTGCAAAGACCGATCAGAGTAATGCTTCCGATTTCCTCAAGCTGATTCATGCCAAGCAGAATGTTGCCAAGCTCGGAGGAACCGAAGGTCAGCTTGTCGATGGGACGTGTCGAGCGAAGCGCCTCAAGCTCCGCGCGGATCTCCCAGCCGGGATTTCCTTTGATACAGTGAGGCACGGGAAGGTTCCTGCCCTCCTGGGTCTCCATATAATTCTCAAAATGAGTGTCTCTGGTAAAGATCACAGGACCCACATGCGCCTTGATCTTCGCCTCCACAGCGGGCACGATTGCCACTGCCTCAGGGGTGCCAAGGGCACCGTCTATGAAATCGTTCTGCATGTCTACAACGATCAATAAATCTTGCATTTTAAATTCCTCCCTAACCGATTACCTTACCCTTCATAACCACATATTTCAGCTCCCAGTTCTGATCCACCAGCAGGATATTCGCGATCTTGCCGGGGCGGAGGCTTCCGTAATCCTTGGCAAGTCCAAGTACCTGCGCAGGGTTCTCGGATGCGGCGCGCACTGCTTTTTCGGGGGCAACGCCCATGTCAACGATGGCCTTTCGCATGCAGTCGTAGAGATTGGAGACAGAGCCCGCAAGCGTGTCGGGGCGACCCACAACAACAGCGCGGTTGCCCGCCTTCTCCACTGCCTGTCCGCCAAGCGTATAGCGGCCGTCAGGCATACCGCAGGCCTCGATACTGTCGGAGACCAGGACCACCTTGTCATCCGCAAACACATTGAAAACAAATCGCACAACGCCGGGATGCACATGCTCGCCGTCCGCGATCAGCTCCACCTCTGCGCCGTACTCATGGGCCGCAGGGATGGGTCCGGGAACTCTGTGATGCATATAGGGCATTGCATTGAACAGATGCGTCACATGGGAAGCGCCTTTTTTCAGGGCCTCCACCGCTGTGTCATAGCCGGCCTCAGTGTGGGATAAGGACACCTTCACCTTGTCTGCAAGCGCCTCGATAAGCTCCATGCCTCCGGGCAGTTCCGGCGCGCAGTCCATGATCTTCACAAGTCCCTCGCCCGCCTCAAGCAGACGATTCGCAAGGGCGATATCCGGATACTTAAGCGTCTCACTGTTCTGGGCACCTGCGCGGTACCGATTCAGGAAAGGGCCCTCCAAATGAAGACCGACCATCTCGGCCTCGTCCTCCCCATGGGTCTCGCCCATATACGCAGCAGCCGAAGATAATGCCTTTAGACTCTGCTCCTCGGGCACTGCAGTCAGCGCAGGACAGATCGTAAGAATACCCTTGCTTGCCTCATAGCGTGCCAGCTGATGGAATTCCTCTGTGCTGCAGTCCGCAATATCGATCCCCTCAGCGCCGTGAAAATGCAGGTCGATCAGACCGGGGATCGCAG
>JAZULD010000069.1:0-8833 GCA_045643625.1 Acetatifactor sp.
CGGCAGGTCATACGACTGCGTGATCTTGCCGGCAGGTCTTATGATCGAGCATTCTTGCAGACGGGGTCTTAGTCGTTTACGGGCAGAAGTCCCATGTTGCCGCGGATCTCAATAATAGGTCCGCCGGTGCCCTCGATGTACTCACGGGTGATGGTCACCTTGCCGATGTTGTCATCCTTGGGGATCTCGTACATGATATCCAGCATGAATTCCTCGATAATGGAGCGCAGGGCTCTCGCGCCGGTGTCTCGCTCCATGGCCTTCTCAGCGATGGCCTCAAGGGCGTCGTCATTGAACTCAAGGCGTACCTCATCCAGCTCTAAGAGCTTGCAGTACTGCTTCAGGATCGCGTTCTTGGGCTCCTTTAAGATCTTAACGTACATCTCCTTGGTCAGACCCTCTAAGGTGAAAATAACGGGCAGACGGCCGATAAACTCGGGGATCATACCGAACTTGCGGATATCCTCCACCTTGACCTTGGAGAGGATGTTTTTGTCATTCTTGTACTTGTCCTTAAGCTCTGCGTTAAAACCGATGGAAGCGGTCTTGGTGAGACGCTCCTTGATAATGTCCTCAAGGTCGGGGAACGCACCGCCGCAGATAAAGAGGATATTTCTGGTGTTAACGGTGGCCAGGGGAACCATTGCGTTCTTGCTGTTGGCGCCCACGGGAACCTCCACCTCAGCGCCCTCAAGGAGCTTCAGCATACCCTGCTGTACGCTCTCGCCGCTGACATCGCGGGAAGTTGTGGTAGGCTTCTTGGCGATCTTGTCGATCTCATCGATAAAAATAATACCGCGCTCCGCCTTCTCCACATCGTTGTCTGCCGCCGCAAGAAGCTTGGAAACAACGCTCTCGATATCGTCTCCGATGTAGCCTGCCTCAGTCAGAGAAGTGGCATCTGCGATGGCAAGAGGCACATCCAGAAGTCTTGCAAGAGTCTTGACCAGGTAGGTCTTACCGCAGCCGGTAGGGCCGATCATGAGCATGTTGGACTTCTCGATCTCGATCTCGTCCATAGTGCCGGTCGCAACTCTCTTGTAGTGATTGTAAACTGCAACGGAGATCACCTTCTTGGCGTACTCCTGACCCACAACGTACTCGTCAAGGCTTGCCTTGATCTTGTGAGGTGCGGGGATATCCTTGATGTTAAGAACAGGTGCTGCGTTCTCTTCCTTCTTTTTCTTCTTGATCTTCTGCTTGTTGGGGATGCCTCCCTCGCCCTGCAGGTCCGCAAGGTTCACAAAGCTGATGTTGGGGAAGCCCTTGTCCTTGTAAAGCTTCTCCATCTCGCTCTGCATTGCCGCGGGATTATTTAACATGCCCTGGTAATCGAAGCGGCTCACCGTGTCCATGGTCTTGTGCATGCAGTCGTCGCAGACGCAGATGTTGTTGGGAAGCTTGAACATTCTGCCCGCCTTGCTCTCAGGTCTGCGGCACACAAAGCACACGTCCTCGTACTCGGAGTTGCTGCTGCCATTGCCGGAGCTGCCATCACCGCTGCCGGAACCGGTCTTTGCACCGTCACCGTTTGCAATGCCGGATCCATTGCCTTCTCCGCCGTTTGCGCTGCCGTCAGAGCCGCCCTGCATTTCTTCTGTATTTTCAAGATCGTTGTTGTCGTAAAAATCTGTCATTTTTGCCTCCGTGATCAAACATATCGGGGGGACCCTTTTGTTCCCCTGAATCTGGTTTTATTATACTTCACACCGCAAAAATTGCACAAGTAAAGAATTCATAAACAATATATAACCAAATTATCTGCGCAAAGACATATTTTCTACTCCCCTTAAATATATCTCTGTATAAACAAATATCTCTGCAAAATATATCCGTAAAAAACAAAACCGGCAGTTTCCTGCCGGTTTTACTATGCACAAAGATATCTAAGATTAGGGGACCGTCTCGCATCGGTCCTGACCTATATTCGAAACTAAGCTGTTGTTGCAGTCACAGAGCCTTCCGCCGTCGGGTATGTTTCCGCAAAACCCTAAGCGTCCGGTCTGTATCGGCAGAGTCTTCCGTTATCGGATCTGTTTCCACAGAACCGATGTATTTGCTCGGTATCTGCAGAGCCCTCTGCCTCGGTGACGCTCTGCGCGGTATTTCTTAGTTGCCTGCGGGTCTCTTACCCAGAGTCACAGGGATCTCATGCTCAACATACTCGCCGCTCTCAACTCTCATGACAGTCAGCTTGACCTCATCGCCTACTGCGAAGTACTGGAGCACATCGCGCAGATCCTGCGCGGAAGCAACCTTCTCGCCCTCGATCTTAACGATAATATCGTTCTTCATCAGACCTGCCTTCTCAGCTGCGCTTCCCTCCTCGATGGAGTAGATGAAGGCGCCTACGGGCATGTTGTAGAACTGGGAGATCTCAGCGGTGATCTCCTGAAGGCTGACGCCCAGGTAACCTCTTTTTGCCTCGGCAACAGCCTCGGTTCTGGTCTGTCTGGACTGCAGCTCGGAGATGATGGGGTTGGCTGCACTGATGGGGATCGCATAGCCCATGCCCTCAACGGTGGAGCCGCCGATCTTGTTGGAGTTGATGCCGATGACCTCGCCTCTGATGTTTAACAGCGCACCGCCGGAGTTGCCGGGGTTGATAGCCGCGTTTGTCTGAATAAAGGTACCTGTGGAGCCGTCGGAGAGGGTCATCTCTCTGTTCAGAGCGCTGACAATACCGTTTGTTACGGATTGGCCGTAGCCAAGTGCGTTGCCGATTGCGATAACAGGCTCGCCGAGCTTCAGGATGTCGCTGTCGCCCAAGGTTGCAATGGAGATCTTACCCTTGGTCTCCTCGGAGATGCTGCTTAAGGGAACTGCGATGACTGCCAGGTCCATGTCTGCATCAAGACCCTTGATGTTAGCGTTGGCGACTTCACCGTCGATAAAGGTTACTTCCAGGGAGGTTGCATCCTTGACTACGTGATGATTGGTCACCAGAAGGAGCTCGGTATCGTTCTGGCCGACGATGATACCGGAACCGCTTGCTGCGTTGTTTTCCTCAAAAAGATGTCCGAAGAAGCTGCCGGTGGTCACATAATTGTTGACGATGGATACCATGGAGGGCATTACCTCTTCCGCCACGTCTGAGATGTCGTAATTCACAACGCGTACATCCATCAGGTCTGTCACTACGGGCTCTTTTTCCTCCAAAATTGTCTCGTTCAAAACAGGCTGTGTATGAGCGATCTCATTGGCTGTGTTCAGCTTCTCGAGCACGCCGGTGTATTGGAACACACCGTAGCAGCCGGCGCCGGCGCAGACGCCGAAGAGAACGCCGAGAACTGCTGCTGTCAGAAGCCTTGAGAAGAAGCCGCGCTTCTTGGGAGCCTTCTCCTTCTTAGCCTTAGTCTTCTTGGTCTTCTTCTGTTTTGTATGATCAGTGTTCTCCGTATCGTACGCGGAGGGAATCGGCCGGTCCAGTCTGTCGAAGTACTCGGTACTTCCCGCTGCCTGTTCTGCACTCTCCCGGCCTGATTCCGGAGCATCCTCCGCCCATACGGGCTCGACCGGGGTCTCCGGCCACATAGTATTTACTTTTTCCTCGGAAGCTGCAGGACCGGCCTGATTTGCCGCCTGTGCTTCGTATGCTGCCTGTGCTTCAGCTGCTGCCTCCTCTACGAGCTTGGCCTGTTTCTCTGCTGCCGCAAGACTTGCCTCATACGCTGCTGCGCCGCCGGTCAGAGCGTCCTCTTTGGCCTGCTCGACCTTGCTCTCTTCCAGCGCGTTCTTCAGCGCTTCTGCGTTCTCCTGAAAATTGAATCCGTAATCATTCTCTGTCATGATTTTCCCTCTTTTCTATAAACTAATATAAAACGCGGGGACGTTTCCTCGTGATCGTTACCATGTCCGTAATCACAGAGAAAAGAAAAAGCCGGCTGCGGTGTGCAGCACGGCTTTCGTTCTCTTGAACCTACTGTGCTTTACCTTACAAGCACAGTATAACTTTCAAATGTGTTCAAATTGTGTTCAAATCATGAAACAAATGTGAAATTCTATTCCACAGTTACAGACTTGGCAAGATTGCGGGGCTTATCCACGTCGCAGCCTCTGCCTACCGCAACATAGTAGGAGAACAGCTGGAGAGGAATGATCGCCAGGGAGTTGCTGAAGCAGGGAGCGATCTCGGGAATGTAGATCACATAGTCTGCCGCCTTCTCGATGGCCTTGTTGCCCTCAGTGGTGACTGCCATGACAAATGCGCCTCTTGCCTTGACCTCAACGATGTTGCTGATGGTCTTCTGGAACAGAGCGGGCTGGGTCGCAAGGGCAACCACGAGAGTGCCTTCCTCGATCAGGGAAATGGTGCCGTGCTTCAGTTCGCCGGCAGCATATGCCTCGGAGTGGATGTAGGAGATCTCCTTGAGCTTCAGGGAGCCCTCCAGACTGATAGCGTAATCAACGCCTCTGCCGATGAAGAAAATATCTCTTGCGCCTACGTAGCGGGCTGCAAAATGCTGGATCTTCTCCTTCTGACCGAGCAGCAGCTCGATCTGGTCGGGCAGGGTATTTAAATCCTTCAGAAGGGACTGATAGGTGTCATCGTCGATGGTATTTTTTACCTTGGCAAACTTCATGGCAAGCATGTAGAGTGCAACCAGCTGTGCGCTGTAAGCCTTGGTGGTCGCAACAGCGATCTCGGGGCCTGCCCAGGTGTACATGATGCTGTCCGCCTCACGAGCGATGGAGCTGCCCACAACATTGACGATGCCGAGCACCTTGAAGCCCTTGGCCTTGGACTCGCGCAGGGCTGCCAGGGTATCAGCGGTCTCACCGGACTGGCTGATCACGATGACCATGCTGCCCTCCTCGAGGATGGGATCTCTGTAGCGGAACTCACTTGCAACGTCCACCTCAACGGGGATCCTTGCAAGGCTCTCCAGCACGTACTTGCCGGTCACGCCCGCATGATATGCGGAACCGCAGGCAACGATGTGGATCTTCTTTACTGCCTTCAACTCTTCCTCGGTCATCTTCAGCTCTTCGATCACGATGTCGCCGTTCTTGATGCGGGGAGAGATGGTATCGGTGATGGTGCGGGGCTGCTCGTAGATCTCCTTCAGCATGAAATGCTCGTAGCCGGCCTTCTCGGCAGCGTCTGCATCCCAGTCGATGGTAACGGATTCCTTCTCGATAGGCTCCTCATCGATGGAGAAAAATCCGAGCTCGTCCTTCTTCAGGCACACGATCTCAAGATTATCGGGATAATAAACGTTTCTGGTGTACTTTAAAATAGCGGGCACGTCGGATGCGATGAAGCAGCCTTCGTCGTTGCGGCCGACGATCAGGGGGCTCTCCTTGCGGGTCGCAAAGATTCTGTCGGGGTAATCCGCAAACATGATGCCGAGAGCGTAGGAGCCCTCAACGCGGTGCAGCACCTTGGTGATGGCTGCCAAAGGGTTGCCCTTGTAATAATAGTCAAGCAGCTGAGCCACTACCTCGGTGTCGGTCTCGGACACGAAGTTGTAGCCCTTGTCCTGCAGTTTTTTCTTCAGGGGGATGTAATTCTCAATGATGCCGTTGTGTACCACAGTGATGGTTCCGGACTCATTGCAGTGGGGATGAGAGTTCACATCGTTGGGAGCGCCGTGGGTCGCCCATCTGGTGTGACCGATGCCGCTGAAGCCTGGCATGTTCTCACCGCCTCTGGTCAGGTTCTCAAGAACCTTCAAACGGCCGACTGCCTTGCTGACGTTGATTCTCTCACCGTCAAAAACTGCGATTCCGGCGGAATCATATCCTCTGTATTCCAGCTTGGACAGGCCGTCCAGAATAATGGGCGCAGCCTGTTTTGTGCCGATATATCCAACAATACCACACATTGTGTTTTTCCTGCCTTTCTCCTAATTCCAGTATTCCTTGTTGGAAGTGCATGCCAGGATCGTTTTACGGGGCAATTTCCGATACTTTTTGCCGAGCAGATAGCCTGCGTACTTGCCGGCACACTGCAGGTAAAAATAGGGCAGTTTATGCAGCTCGCCGCGCTTCTTCAGGAAGGAATACGCGCTTGCAACAAGCTTCTTGCCCTCGGACTCGGACTTCACCTGACCGAAAACCTCCGGATGCTCTGCCTGGGACACACCCAGGTCGAAATTGCGGTGGAACTGCTGCGCAATGGTGTAGTTGTGTGCATGCACCACCTGCGCGTCCGCCTCGTAGGCTATGCGGTAGCCGGCACGGTTCGCTGCCGCCGCATAGGTCATATCTTCATTGAAGATGGTGCGCTTCACAAAGCCGCCCAGCTTCTCATAAATATCTCTTCTGTATGCCGCGCATACATTGGAACAGAAAAATGTCTTGATGCCAAGGTTCTGAAGGTCTGCCTCAGACTTCACGAGGGACTTGTCGGGGTAGTTGAAGCTTCTGGAGAGCTGCTCTAAGATGCCGCTTTCCTCTCCCGCAAGCTGCCTTGCGTAGGAGCAGGCCACATCACCCGACAGATTTTTTGTCAGGTGATAGAGAAGCTTGTCGTCCACGATCTTAACGTCCTGGGTCATCATCACAAAGACATCCGCCTTGGAAAGGACAACGCCCAGTCGTCTGGTTCCGCCGTGATCGAAGGCCTCCTTGGTGACATGGTACACGAAGACATTGGGATACTTCTCGTAAAATCCGGTATCCTTCACCAGCTCCTTGAAAGCAGCTTCGCCGGTATTCATCAAAATAATATTCTGTACAGGCAGGCTCTGTGCATTCAGGCTGTCAAGCAGAGCAAAGAGCTCCTGTCCCGGCTTGTAGAGCGGGATGATCACATCCAGTACCATGGTACGGTCATTTCTCCTTTTTAAAGAAAGTGCTGTTCCTTATCATTTGATGTAGCTCTGAGTCTCTTCCTTGATTCTGCGGGAGTACTCGATTACATTGCCGGTTACGGCGTAATCGGGCTCATCAAACAGGAACTCATGCAGCCATACAACGTTGGACTCCAGGTCGGTGGGAATTACGCAGCTGCCCTTTGCGCCGATGTTTGCGGTGGTACGCATGCTCTCCTCGGGGAAACCGCCCTCTTCTACGATTCTGAAGTCAGCGATATGTGCCAGCAGATCCAGGATATCCTGGGAGCTCAAGCTGGTGTAGATATCACCGATCGCGTTGTTGAATACCTTGGTCAGGGTTGCAAGATCGGCCTTCTTAGCCTTCTCCTCCAGCGCCTTGATGCCCTCTCTCTGACGGCTTGCACGCTTGAAGTCGTCGCCGCCGCCGTAACGGATACGGCAGTATGCTGCTGCCTGCAGACCGTCAACCAGCTGATAACCGGTGCTGGTTACAGGAACATAATCACATTTTAACACCTTCTCAGCGATGTTCAACTGATAGTTGTTGATATGCTGAAGCTCGGTGGAGTCGATATCCAGATAGATGCCGCCGAGTCCGTCGATGACCTCACGCAGACCCTTGTAGCCTACGGTCACGAAGTTCTCGATATCCAGGTCAAGGTTCTTGTTGAGCATCTTGATCGCCTGCTCAGCACCGCCGTAGGAGTATGCACTGTTGCACTTCCAGTAGTAGTTGGCCTTGTCGCCCTTGCCTTCCAGATTCAGGTAGGAGTCACGATATACGCTGACGAGCTTAATGTCGCCGGTATCCATATTGATGCTTGCGATCATGGTGGAGTCGCTTCGGCTGCCCTTGAGCAGTTCTGCATCGGTCTGAGCGTCGACACCGAAGAGGGCGATGTTCATGTAGCCCTTCATGGTCTCGTTCTCCTGTACCTCCTCCGGGATCTCCAGCTGTTCGGGCTCAAGCACGGTGTACTTGGGACCTTCGGTATTGTTGGTCATTCTGGTAACCATCCAGAAAACAAAGATCAGAACAAGAATGATCAGGATCTCAAGAACGAAGAGAACGATCTTATTGCGCTGCTTGGACTTACGCTGCTTGGTTGCTGCTGCGGATCTGCTCTGAGAAGATCTGGTCTGATCGGATCTGGTCTGACCTGCGCCGCTTCTGGATGCGGTACGGCTGTACTCTCTGCGCTCGCCCTCATAACGGGAGCCTGCGCCTGCACTGCGAGTCGAAGTTCTGCGGGGCTCGTTGTATCTGTCTTCGTACTCATCTCTGGGACGTGCAGTTCTTCTGGGCTCTCTGTACTCATTCTCGTACTCATCTCTGGGACGGGAGGTTCTTCTGGGCTCTCTGTACTCATCCTCGTACTCGTCTCTGGGACGGGAGGCTCTTCTGGGCTCTCTGTACTCGTCCTCGTACTCATACTCGTCTCTGGGGCGGGATGATCTTCTGGGCTCTCTGTACTCGTCCTCGTACTCATACCCATCTCTGGGGCGAGCAGGTCTTCTGGGCTCTCTGTACTCGTTCTCGTAGCGTCTGTCGCCTGTAGGTCTTCTTCCGGGCTGTCTGCCGCTGCCGTCTCTGTCATAGGTCTGCATAGGTTCGTTCTCCTTATTCACGCACTGTACTAATATGCGTTTTTATTAATAAATCCGGTAAAAAATGTCATCAAAATGATTCTGATATCCAGTCCGAAGGACCAGTTCTCAATGTAGTAGATATCGTACTCGATCCTCTTGCTGATGGAGGTATCGCCGCGCAGGCCGTGCACCTGTGCCCAGCCGGTAAGTCCCGGTCTGACCTGATGTTTGACCATGTAGCGGGGGATCTCCTCCTTGAACTGATCCACATAGAAGGGGACCTCCGGACGGGGACCCACCAGACTCATGTCGCCCTTGAGAACATTGAAGAACTGGGGCAGCTCGTCAATGGAGCATTTGCGGATCAGGGAGCCAAAGCGGGTCTTGCGATCGTCCACATTGGTGCTCCAGCCGGTGGTTTCGGCGGTGTTGACCCGCATGGAGCGGAACTTGTACATGTA
>JAZULD010000070.1:0-21188 GCA_045643625.1 Acetatifactor sp.
CTCTCGGCAACTTCTTTACCGTAAGAGACATCAGCGAGAAGTACGATCTGCAGGTACTGCGCTTCTTCATGCTCTCCGCACACTACAGAAGTCCCTTAAACTTCTCCGCAGAGCTCATGGAGGCTGCAAAGAACGGTCTTGAGAGAATCGTGACCTGCGCATCCAACTTAAAGTATCTGATCGAGAACGCACAGAGCGCCGACATGACCGAGGCCGAGCAGGCACTTCTTGCCGAGGCAGCAGGTTTTGAGAAGAAGTTCGACGAGGCGATGGAGGACGACTTCAACACCGCTGACGCGCTGGCTGCTATTTTTGAGCTGGTCAAGTTCATCAACTCCAATGCGGCAGCAGGCAGCAGCAAGGCATTCCTTGAGGCACTTAAGAGCCTTCTTGTGACCCTCACCGATATCTGTGGTCTGATCGCGGAGAAGAAGGAAGAGATCCTTGACACCGAGATCGAGCAGCTCATCGAGGAGAGACAGCAGGCCAGAAAGGCTAAGAATTTCGCAAGAGCGGACGAGATCCGCGGCGAGCTCCTTGAGAAGGGCATCATTTTGGAAGATACACGCGAGGGCGTAAAATGGAAGAGAGCTTAATCGCGAAGATCAAAGAGACCTTCGACTGTAAGGAACAGGACATCAGGTCCTATTCCGCGCTGCCCTTAGCCCTTGTGGGAGACGCGATCTACGACCTGATCGTGCGTACCGTGGTCTGCGAGCGGGGCAACCGTCCTGTGAAGGACCTGCACAGAACCGCCGTGAAGGCGGTGAACGCGGGCGCCCAGGCACGCATGATCGAGGCACTGCTCCCCGAACTTACCGAGGAGGAGGCGGCAGTCTACAAGAGAGGCCGCAATGCCAAGCCCTACACCATGGCCAAGAACGCCTCCATGTCCGACTACAGGAAGGCGACAGGCTTCGAGGCACTGATGGGCTATCTCTACTTACAGGATCGGACGGACAGAGTGCTTGAGCTTGTTAAAAAAGGGCTCGAACTGACCGACCTTGCGATCTGAGGATCGCAAGATGTCAGATCCCATGAAAGGAACATTTATGGAACTTAAGGAACTTACCATTGAAGGCAGAAACGCGGTACTGGAAGCGTTTCGTGCCGGCAAGACCATTGATAAATTATTTATTCAGGACGGTATTCAGGACGGTCCCATGAACACCATCAAGCGCGAGGCCAAGAAGCAGGAGTGCATGGTGAAGTTCGTGACCAAGGAGCGCCTGGACCAGATGTCACCCACCGGAAGACATCAGGGCGTCATCGCAAGCATTGCAGCCTACGACTACGCCGAGGTGGAGGATATCCTTGCGAAGGCGAGAGAAAAGGGCGAGCCGCCTTTTATTTTCCTGCTGGACAACATTGAGGACCCCCACAACCTGGGTGCTATCATCCGTACCGCCAATCTTGCGGGTGCTCACGGTGTGATCATCCCCAAGAACCGCGCTGTGGGACTGACCGCTGTGGTTGCAAGAACCAGTGCGGGCGCGCTGAACTATACTCCCGTTGCCAAGGTGACCAACCTTGCCAAGACCATCGAAGACCTGAAGAAGGAAGGCCTGTGGTTCGTCTGTGCGGATATGGACGGCACCACCATGTACGACCTGAACTTAAAGGGCCCCATCGGTCTGGTGATCGGCAGTGAGGGCGAGGGCGTGGGACGTCTGGTGAGAGAGAAGTGCGACATGGTCGCATCCATCCCCATGAAGGGCGACATCGATTCCCTGAACGCATCTGTGGCAGCAGGCATTCTGGCTTATGAGATCGTGCGCCAGAGACTTATGTAAGGAAGAGTAATGTCAGACGAATTCAGCAAATATGCAGAGGTCACGGACGAGGAGCTCATCGATCTGCTTCGAGGCGGCGAGAGCGAAGTCATGGACTACATCTGCACCAAATACAAGAACCTGGTGAGGAACAAGGCGGCCTCCATGTATATTCTGGGCGGCACCAATGAGGACCTCATACAGGAGGGCATGCTCGGTCTGTTTAAGGCAGTCAGAGACTACGACAGCGGCAGAGACGCAAGCTTTTATACCTTCGCGGACCTGTGCATCAGCAGACAGCTGTACACCGCTGTGCAGGCATCCAGACGCCAGAAGCACATCCCCTTAAACACCTACATCTCCCTCTACGGAGACGGCGATAAGGAGGACGGGGAGATGTCGATCGGCAATATGGAGGACCCTCAGGGCATGAACCCCGAGGAACTTTTTCTCGACAAGGAGCGCGTGACCTACCTTGAGACGAAGATCGACGAGGAGCTCAGCGCTTTGGAGAAGCAGGTCCTGGACCTCTATGTCACCGGCATGACCGGACCCCAGATCGCGAGAGTGCTGGGCAAGGGTGAGAAGTCCACGGACAACGCCCTGCAGAGACTAAAGAGCAAGATCAGAAGAATTTTATAAAAAGATAAATCGGTAAAGAGACTGTATCGCGGTCTCTTTATTTTTTTTTAATATTTCGGGCGCTCTTACGTTGTTGACTTCATTTCTAAACGGGAAGTATAATAAAGCGGTATGTTGCCAAATATCGATTTTTTCGATTTATTACATAATATAATACGCAAAACCGCATGCACATTTTGCGGCAGCGTTTTCTCCGGAGGAAGACAATGATCTCAAAATTCAGTGTAAAAAAGCCCTATACCGTACTGGTGGGCGTCATCTTAGTCATCGTGCTCGGCGTGGTATCCTTCATGAAGACCACAACGGACCTGTTCCCCAACATCACATTGCCCTACGTGCTGGTAATGACCACTTACCCCGGCGCAAGCCCCGAGACCGTGGAGATGGCGGTGACCTCCCCCGTGGAGTCGGCGATGGCGACCGTAAGCAATATCGAGAGCATTTCCTCCGTATCCAACGAGAACTACTCCATGGTCATCCTGGAGTTCTCACAGTCTGCGGATATGAATGCGATCTCCCTGGAGATCAGAGAGAATCTGGACCAGATCAAGTCCTACTGGGATGATTCCGTCGGCAACCCCATCATCATCAAAATGAACCCTGACATGCTGCCCGTTATGATCGCCGCAGTCGGTGTGGACGGCATGGACAACGCGCAGGTCAGCGATTTTGCACAGGAGAGCATCGTGCCCGAGCTTGAGAGTGTTGAGGGTATCGCAAGCGTAAGCGCAGTCGGTCTGCTTGAGGAGAGCGTGAATGTCATCATCCGCGCCGAGAAGATCGACGAGGTCAACGAGAAGATCTTTGCGGCCATCGACAAGAAGATGCAGGAGGCGGCTGACGAGATCGCAGACGGCAAGAAGGCACTGCAGGAGAACAAGGAGAAGCTGGAGCAGTCCGCAGTCGATATCGCCAAGGGACAGAAGGAGCTGGCCGACGGTCAGAAGCTTCTGGAGGACGGCGAGGCAGAGCTTAAGAAAAAGAGAGAAGAGACCGCTCAGACTCTTGCAAATACCAAGAAGGACCTCCTGACCGCAAAGGCGGATCTTGAGGCCACCAAGATGAATATGACCACCAACCTGACCACCGCCAAGACCATGAGCGACAGCATCGGTGAGATCGATTTCCTGCTGGGCGCAGGTGAGTCCTATCAGGGTCTGCTGGGCGAGCTCACAGCGGCACAGATGGCAGGCGATGAGGCAGGTGCGGCCAAGGTCAAAGAGCGCATCGGCGCAGTGAAGAAGAAATATGTGGAGAGCACCATGCTTAACACCGCAGCCGCAGGCAACGAGATGCTGGGCGGCATGCTTAAGTCCCTGAAGGATATGGACTGGTCCGATCCCGCAAGCGCTCCCATGATCGGCATGATGCTCGGCGGCGTTTCCCAGGGCGCAGCTCCCATGATGCAGGAGCAGAAGGAGAAGATGGAGGCCGCTCTCAACAGCATGACAAGCGGTATGGGCTATGCGGGCTACGAGAAGATCGCAGAGACCACCATGGAGACCATCAACGACTCCTTAGAGGCAGTAAACAACGGTCTTGTCGAGGTTGAGAAGGGTGAGCTCACCGCAGCGGTAGAGTTTGCCAACGCTTACGCCGACATCGTACTGAACAAATATAAGATGGAAGTCGCAAAGGGTCAGCTTGACACTGCTGCGGAGCAGATCAAGTCCGGACGCGAACAGCTGGAGGACGGCGAGGAGAAGCTTGCCGATGGAGAGAAGCAGTTCGAGGAGGGCAAGGTTACCGCCCGCGAGAAGGCTGACATGAACGGCATCCTTACCGTAGACACCGTGAAAGGCCTGCTGACCGCACAGAATTTCTCCATGCCCGCAGGTTATGTTACCGAGGAAGGCAACGAGTTCCTGATCCGTGTTGGCGACAAGCCTAAGGATCTTGAGGATCTAAAGAGCCTGCCTCTTATGAATCTCCACATGGAAGACGTTCCCGTGATCACTCTGGGCGACGTTGCGGATGTATTTTTCACCGATAACTCCGGAGAGTTCTACACCAATGTCAACGGCAGCGCCGGCGTTATGCTGACCATGCAGAAGCAGACCGGCTACTCCACCGGTGAGGTGTCCGACCGCCTGGCAGAGCGCTTTGAGCGTCTGATGGACCGTCACGAGGGTCTGACCATCATCACTCTGATGGACCAGGGCATCTACATCGATCTGGTAATGAAGTCTATTTTTAACAATATCCTCTTCGGTGCGGGTCTGGCGATCCTGATCCTGATCCTGTTCTTAAAGGATCTTCGTCCTACCTTTGTCATCGCATGCTCCATCCCTGTCAGCCTGGTGGCTGCCATCGTGTGCATGTACTTCAGCGGCGTGACACTGAACGTTATCTCCCTGTCGGGTCTGGCGCTGGGCATCGGTATGCTGGTGGACAACTCGATCGTAGTAATCGAGAATATCTACCGATTGCGCGGCGAGGGCTACTCCGTGAAGGAGGCCGCCGTAGAGGGCGCGAGAGAGGTTGCGGGCGCGATCGTTGCCTCCACCCTCACCACTATCTGTGTATTTTTACCCATCGTATTCACCGAGGGCATCACACGTCAGCTCTTCGTGGACATGGGTCTTACCATTGCATATTCTCTGGTTGCCAGCCTTGCGATCGCGCTGACCGTTGTGCCTGCGCTGTCCTCCAAGGTCCTTGTTAAGGGCGGCATGGCCAAGGAAGGCAAGTTCTTCGGCGTTCTGATCAAGGGCTACGAAGCAGTTCTTCGCGGCGCGCTGAAGGCAAAAGCCCTGGTACTGATCGGTGTATTCGTGCTGCTTGGCTTCAGTGTCTGGGCGGCTCTCAGAAACGGTACCGCATTCATGGCTCAGATGGATTCCACTCAGCTGACCGTCAATGTGCGACTGGACAAGGAAGCAACTCTTGAGGATACCGCAGAGGTCACCGACGAACTGGTGAGCAGACTGCTTGAGATGGAAGATATCGAGAATGTAGGTGCCATGACCAGCGCATCCACCATGAGCCTTCTGGGCGGCGGCCGCGGAAGCACCAACTCCGCAAGCGTCTACGTGGTGACAAGAGAAGACAAGACTCTGAGAAATGAGGAGATCGGCAAGCAGATCCTTGAAAATACTGCGGATCTGAACGCTGAGATCTCTGTTGATACATCCTCCATGGACATGAGCGCACTGGGCGGCAGCGGCATTTCCATCCAGGTGCGCGGACGTGACCTGGATACCCTGAGAAGCATTGCCGTCGATGTGGCTTCCATTATCGAGGGTGTTGAGGGTACTGCCAATGTTTCCGACGGTCTCGGCAATTCCTCCGAGGAATTACGTGTCATCGTCGACAGAGACAAGGCCATCGACTACGGTCTCACCGTGGCTCAGGTATTTGCGCAGATCGCAGGCAAGCTGGCTGACGCAGGTACCGCTACAGTGCTTGCGGCACCCGAAAAAGATTACAATGTTTATGTTATGAGCGGCACCGATATCGAGCTGACCAGAGCCCTTCTGGAGGAGATCGAGATCTCCGGAACCGATGAAAATCAGGAGAGCGTGAAGATTCCCTTAAGCGATATCGCAGAGTTTGAGACCGCAATGAGCTTAAATTCCATCCGCCGTTCCGAGCATACCCGTTACATCTCTGTTTCCGCAGGAATCGCAGAGGGCTACAATGTAGGTCTGGTTGCGACCGCAGTGGAGCGTGAGCTTTCAAAGTACGAGATCCCCGAGGGATACAGACTGGTATACTCCGGTGAGAACGAGACCATCAATGACGCGATGAGACAGGTTCTTCTGATGCTGGTACTTGCTCTGGTATTCATGTACCTGATCATGGTGGCACAGTTCCAGTCCCTGCTCTCACCCTTCATCATCATGTTCACCATTCCTCTTGCGTTTACCGGCGGCTTCCTTGGTCTGTTTGTAACAGGCAGTGAGGTCAGCGTTATCGCAATGATCGGTTTCGTCATGCTGTCCGGTGTCATCGTTAACAACGGTATCGTACTCATCGACTACATGAACCAGCTGCGTGAGGCCGGTATGGACCGAAAAGAGGCCATTATCACCGCAGGACGAACAAGACTGCGTCCCGTATTAATGACCGCCTTAACGACCATTCTGGCGCTTTCTACCATGGTATTCTCCAATGACATGGGCGCAGATATGGCCAAGCCCATGGCGATCGTAACCATCGGCGGTCTGCTCTACGGTACTCTGCTGACCCTGGTTGTGATCCCCTGTATCTACGACAGTCTTGCGCGCCTTGGCCGCAAGAAGGAGACTGTCTCCGAAGAGTAGGGCATTCCTTAAAAAAGTGTATTATTTGTATCGACAAAAAGTATCTAATTTGTGTTGACAAAAAGTGCTGTATTTGGTAAGATAAAGAACGGTGATTGCAAAACAATCCCGTTTGATGCTGCTGTGGCTCAGTCGGTAGAGCGTCGCATTGGTAGTGCGGAGGTCACGGGTCCGATTCCCGTCAGCAGCTCTCACGGATCTCGATGAGAACTGTGAACAGTCAATTTTATATTGCAATTGCTGCTGTGGCTCAGTCGGTAGAGCGTCGCATTGGTAGTGCGGAGGTCACGGGTCCGATTCCCGTCAGCAGCTCGCAGAAGAAGCTCGGAACTTAGGTTCCGGGCTTTTTTCGTTGCCCGAAGCTGCGCCGGGGGGGAGCCGGGGACCATGTTCGGGAGTTATGTCCGAGAGCTTTAACATCGAGAAAGAGGAAAGAAGGAATCCTATGGTAAAGCTGCCCGGATGATTACCATCGGGAGAGAGGAGAGCTGACCCTGGGAAGCATAGTTGAAGAAATACTCTGAACGCACAGCCCATGAAGTGCAAAATCCAGGGAATGCAATACCCGGGAAGGGAGAACAAAGGGAATGGATACCCCAAGTAAGATGCAACTCAAGTACCTAAGATGCATCCCGGAGAATGTGAGGAATCGAGTGGAAGACAGGGCAAGAGAAAACAGGGCAGATAAGGCAGGGCGAGAGAAGTATGCCCCTGCAAGGCGCTGTAAGGCGCAAATAAGCGCACAAGAGCAATCAACACTCGTTTAATAGTATAAGACAATAAAAGCCCTCTACGGGGCTGTGAGAGGGCATGAACGAGGCGGGCACCTCACCGCATAATAAAAGAGCTGTCACCCTGCGGCGACAACTCTTTGTTTCATCTTATTTAGTTTGAGTTGATCCGAATTGAGGTAATTTAGTTGGGAGTGATCTTCTTCATGGCCTTGATAAATTCGTCGACCAGGAAGGGATCGAACTGGGAACCTGCACATCTCTGCAGCTCCTCGTAGCCTTCCTCGAAGGTCTTACGACGGTTGTAGGGACGGTTGTTGGTCATCGCGTCGAAACTGTCGACAACGGTCAGCACACGTGCCAGATAATCGATCTCGTCGTTGGCCAGACCTGCGGGATAGCCGCGGCCGTCAACACGCTCATGGTGCTGCTCGATGATGCGGGCGATATTCTCGGGCACGCCGACCTGGCGAACCAGAGCCGCACCGTCTGCGGGATGGGCGCGAAGGATGTTCCACTGCTCATCGGTCAGGCGCTCCTGAGTAACCAGGATCTCCTTGTCGATGTTGATCTTGCCCAGATCATGAAGGAAAGCCGCGTAGATCAGAGGCTTACGCTCGGAGGGCAGGATATTTAAATGCTTTGCAAAAATATCGCAGTAGTTTACCACACGCTCGGTATGGTTGTAGGTGTAGCTGTCCTTGGAGTTGATTACCATGATCAGAGTCTTTAAAGGAGTCAGATCGATGCTCTCGTCCTCGGAGGTGGTGTAGTATTCCTCGATGATGGAGGAGTAGGATTCCACGCGGTTGCGGCGCAGATACTTTGCACGGTACAGTGCGTGGTCGGAACGCTTAACCAGATCGTTGAAGTTCTCGCTGTCGCGAAGCTGTGCAACGCCCAGGGAGATGGTCAGGTTCTTGTCGGGCAGGGCATTTTCGCCGTAGAATTCGAATTCCTCGACGCCGACGCGGAGCTTGTTGGAGATGTCCAGCGCATCGTCAAGGCGGGCGCCGGGAAGAATGATCGCGAACTCCTCACCGCCGTAACGGCAGAGGATATTGTCAACGCCCGTAAGGTTCTCGGACAGGACGGAGACAAGCTGGCGAAGTACGGTATCGCCGGCCTGATGACCGTAGATATCGTTGTAGATCTTGAAGTAGTCGATATCCAGCATGATCAGGGAGAGAGGTGCTTTCTGTCTCTCGGCAAGCACGCATTTCTCCTCTAAGGACTGGTAGAAATATCTGTGGTTGTAGATCTGGGTCAGACCGTCGGTGTTTGCATCGTTCTGCAGGAAGGTGATGTGCTCTCTCTGCATCTTGGAGTAGAGACCTAAGATAAATGCCAGTGCCAGGAACATTGCTGTCAGCGCCAGGTCGTTCTCAAGGAAGAGATTGGTACCCTGGATCTTGGCGATCGCATCGGTGACCAGAATGGAAGCGGAGGAGATGATCGCGACGATCAGTCCGACCGTGATCTCGTACTCGATGGATGCGCTGACGATCAGGAAGATGAAGATGAATTTATAGTAGCTCTCATTGAAGCCGGACACGTAGACAGCCGCGTAGAAGAGCGCGAAGAACATGATGACCTCAGCGATCTTACGGAAGCGGGAGGGCTTCCTTGCGTTGGAGGATACCAGCAGCACCAGCAACAGGATGACCAGCATGACACTGAGGGACCTTAGATTGGTGTACAGCGAGTCGTCCATGACCATCAGTGTCGCATCATTGCCCTTGAAGATGAACTGGTAGATAGGTATCGATGAAAAGAGAATCGCAAGAAGCTTGATCGCGTACAGTATGTTATTAAACTGACTGCTTCTTTCATTAACGGAATTGTTCATAGGTTTCCCCTTAAAAAAGTGAAGTATTGAAAATTCTGTGCTAAAAACGAAAAACACAATGCGACCAGACATTGTGTTCTCCGTTTTTACAGCTTAAGTTGGGCTTATCTGTCGGAAAGCGACTTCGGCTCTTCCGGCTGGTACCAATAGAACCAGCAAGCAGATGAAGCGACCATAGTTGCTACCATAGTGAATACGGATGCAAATACAGCCAGCATAGCACGTTTTTTCATATGCTTCCCTCCTTTGATAAATTATAATATTCCGCCGAAACGGAGTATTACCGATTGAAATGGGCCAGTAACGGCGTCAGATTGACGGCCTGCCACAGCAGTGACAGACATACCGCGAAGCCGAGGCTTAAAAGATAACGGCTGTCTCTTACAATGGCGAGAGACAGAAGAACGATACAGGCTGCAGCGGCTGCTGCAAGAAAGGTGAGGCTCTGTCTGCGGAGTCTCTTGATCTTCTCGGGATTCTTAATAGGCTTGTTGGGGGAATCCACGGGAGCCTTCAGATATACGATCGTGAGCGAGATGATGTAGAACACAATACATACAACAGTGCCCATGACCGGGGATAAATAACCTGCCAGGATGTACCTGGACAGGAGAGCCATCACAAGAATGGAGGAGACGCTTACGATGATGCACTGCAGCATGGAACTGCCGTGTGCGCCGCCGGTAAAACGTCTTAAGGTTCCTACGGCCAGATAGATGATCAGGCTCTGCATAACAGTGCCGGTCAGCCAGCCGAAGAACATTGAGAGCACGAGGATCGTGAAAAACTGAAAAGTTGCACCCATACCGTAGCGGATGACAGCTTCCTGCTCCTCATCCATGGACTGGGACTGTGCGATCGTATGTGCCAGACTATACAAAGGATTCTTCATCGTTCTGCTTCTTCCTGGTAGAGATCTTGTAACTGATAAAGGAGATAAGGAACAGCAACAGGGTCGCGGGAACCGCATACAGTGCGGTGTAGTAAGGATCCAGCATGCGCTCCTTGAATACGTCGGCACCGAAGATCAGCTGCTCGCCGATCACTACGACCATCTCAAGAACAAACATGATAACAGTGATGATCAGACAGCCGACGGTACTCTTTACCACGGGGAACTTCAGGAAAAGGAAGGACCAGAGGACCAGAATAACGATGTTGATGATGGTATGCACGCCAAAGTTGATGTTGATATGGCGGCTGATGAAGATGAAGATGGTGGTGCAAGCAACTACCAGAGAGAACTTGCCTGCGGTGATCTTCGCCTTGTTGTAAGCGTAAATGAAAAGAACGAATGCCAGTCCCTGAAGCAGGTAACCGGTGAAAAACTGAAGAAGGAAAGTGATTACTTCTCTACTCATGAATGATTGTCTCCTGTTTTGCCTTGATGGTATAGAAAAGCACGATCGCTGTAAAAGCTCTGATAAACAGATCGCCGATACTTAAGATGCTGTAGCCCACATCGATCCAGTCGGCAAGGAATGCAAGCTTCGTGCCCGCGCCGCCCAGCATATGAATGGTGGTGTTGGCTTCAAACAGAACCGGATCGTAATAGCCGGTCAGCCTGGTCAGTGTGGGGTAGATCGGCATCCGGCCGCCGTTTGCGGCGATCACGATCTTGTTCATTGCGGTACCGATGAAGATCAGTACGGAACCGACCACAGCCTGTTTGTAAAGCTGATATTTGATGATGGGGATCAGGTACAGGGCGAGATAGAAGGGCTTTAAGAAGCCTGCCCATTTCACGTACGAATAATTCCCAAGAAAAATATTGGCCTGCAGAAAAATGCTGAACAGCTCAAACGCATAGATGGGATACAATTCGTAAGCGGTGAGTAAAGGCTTCAGCTTGTAACCCCTGATCTTAGCGAAAATAGCGGTCAAAATGAGTGTGATTATCATTGTGATACCTGACTATTTCTTATTTTTGGGTATAGGTATGCTTATACATGGTCATGTTATCACATTTTTTATAAGAATTCAATATTAATATACAGAATAAAGGGAATATTTTGGGGAATTTGCGACAATTCAAACTAATTAATTTGAGCATCAAAAAATTGTGCTATTTGTCAGTAATCATCTGCTAAAAATTGCTGCCGGAAGGGCTTACAGATAGGTGTTGGGAGAATGACGCAGCAGGAATTTGACCTGATAACCGGACTCATCGCAAATTGCGCGAACGATTGCCTCAGCTTCTTCCTTGGCGTTGTCGTTGACGCAGATGATGCAGTTATCCTTCTTGCGGCGGAAGAGGGTAGATTTACCCCAGCGGATGTAGTAGGAGATTCGGTTCTTCAGAAGAGCGCGCTCGATCTGAACCTTGCAATCGATGTTGGAAACCTCGCAAAGCTCGATTTCGTTGTTGACTTTCACTGAAGTATAGAGAGGCTGCATGGAACTTATCTCCTGTAATCACAAAAATAAGACAAAATAACGGCGAACCGTTACGCTTGCCTGTCATGTATTATAGCATATTGGGAGCGCGTGATGCAATGAAATACTTGTCATTTTTCGCAAGGGGGAATATACTGAAGATACAAAGTATGTTTCGTTATGCGCCTGCGAACGACGCAGGGCATCTATTTATGAAGGGAGAATGAGTTATGGCAGGAAAAGAGTTTTTCGGTAACCTGGGCGACACCTTAAAGGCAAAGAGCAAAGAGGCTGCAGAGAAGGCAAAGGACATGGCAGAGATCGCCAAGTTAAAGAGCCAGATCTCCACCTGTGAGGAGACCATCAAGAAGAATTATTCCGAGATCGGTAAGCTCTACTTCGAAGCATTGGACGGAGAGGCTGCAGACGAGGAGAATCCTTACGCTAAGCAGATCGAAGCGATCCGCAACGCAATGGCAGCAGTTGACGAGCTGCAGGAGCAGATCCGCCTGATCAAGGAGAACTAATTCATCTAAGCAGGGAGAATCGTTTTGCCGGCTGACTGAAGTTGTCCGGTGAGACTTAAGTTCTCAAACAGAATATTAGCAAAAGAAAAGCTTCCGGAGCTATTGCTTCGGAAGCTTTTTGGTTGTGTTTAACTGTGATCAATCATCATCGTCGTCATCGTCGTAGTAGTAATAGCTGTTGGCGGGAATGCCGAGTGCAGCCGACTGCTGTGCGATGATGGAATCATGATCGGGATTTAAGAAGAAGAGTGCGTCATGCTGGCAGTGACCGGATAAGTTGGGTGTGATCACAGTGGTGGTTCCGTCTTCTTCCTGAACGATCATAGTGGAACCTGCAGCCAGGGAAGCATCCTCGACGAGAGGCATTACAGCCACGCCGTGGTACTTGAAGGGACACTCGGGAGTTGCGGGTAAATGATCTACGTGGCAGATCTCGCCCTGGTAGTGAACATCACAGTCGTCCAGAGGCTCGGTGCCTTCCTCGAAGAACTCATTGCCCACACAGCCTGCAACATCGCAGAGACCGGGAACGGGAAGCTTGCCGGACTTGGAGCAGACAGCAACCTGAACGATTCCGCTGGGCATTGAAAAGCCTTCTGCGGGGAGGTCGGTGTGAACGCGCTCCATGATCTTTCGCCAGAGAGTCTTCGCTACTGCGGACTCGTTGTTGCTCTTGGAGGTGCTCATCTCGATGTTGTTGTCGTAGCCTGCCCATACCGAACAGGTGTAGTAAGGGGTGTAGCCCGCAAACCATACATCGTGGTACTCGGAGGAAGTACCGGTCTTGCCTGCGATAGCCATATTGCGGCTGAAGTTGACGCTTGCGCCGGTACCGGTGGTTACTACATCCTGCATTGCGTCGGTCAGCAGGAATGCGGTGGTCTCCTTGATGACCTGAGTCTCATCGATCTCGGTGTTGTCAAGGATCACATTGCCGTCGGAGTCGGTAACGCGGGTGTAGAGCTTGGGCTTGATATAGCGGCCCTTGTTGGCGATGGCAGCGTAGGCTGCGTTCAGCTCAAGAGGGGTTACGCCGTTGGTCAGACCGCCCAGAGCGGCTGCCTGAATGATATCGGTCTTGTACTCGCCGTTGATCTTGCGTCCCTCTTCCAGGGTGGTGAAACCGAAGTTCTGGAGGTAGGTGAAGCCAAGCTGGGGAGTGATGGTGGTGATGGTCTTGACCGCAACGATGTTCATGGACTCGCGGATCGCCTCACGGATGTCGTTGATGCCGCGGTAGCCGGTGGTGTACCAGTTCTTGACGGGATGACCGTCGCTGTAGTTGAAGGGTGCATCGTTGTATACGGTTGCAAGAGTCTGTCCGGCGCTGTCAAGAGCGGGAGCAAAAGCAGCCAGCACCTTGAAGGTGGAACCGGGAGAACGTGTGGAGGAGGTCGCTCTGTTTAAGGTACGTCTTCCTTCCTTGGCACCGCGTCCGCCCACCATAGCCACAACGTAGCCGGTGTGCTGGTCCTCGATGGCAACCGCTGCCTGAGGCTGAGGTGTCAGATTGTAGGTCTCCTCGTAGTTCTCGATATCGTCCTCAATGCCGAGGTCAGCAAGCATAGCGCTTCTGAAGAGGGCGATGGCATCCATGGCCTCATCCTGGGAGGAGAAGATCAGGTTGAACTGCTTGTTCTTGTTCTGCTTGAACCAGGTGGTCAGGTTCTCCTTACTGAAGTTATGCTTGTTTTTGTCGCTGTCGAAGATGGTCAGCGCATAGGTCAGATACCACTTGACATGAGAGGGATAATTGTCGGGGTTGGCGAACTCCTGATCCGCAATTGCCTGGATCTCGGGATCCATGGTGGATTCGATTCGAAGACCGCCGCTGGTAAGAAGAGTCTCAGCCAGAGTGGGTGAGTAGCCGTAGGCGATGAGGTCGTTCTTGACCTGTTCGTACACCGCGTCGGAGAAGTAGGAGCCGGTGGTCGCGTTGGATACGCGGAAGTCGGTGTCGTGCAGATCGATCCTGTCATAGACATAGGGGGTATCTGCGATGGCTTCATTGTACTCCGCAAGAGTGATGAAACCTTCATCTCTCATGACGTCGAGACATTCCTTACGTCTCCTGGCGTTGTTCTCGGGATAGCGGATAGGGTTGTAAGCGGAAGGGTTCTGGGTGATGCTGGCGATGACCGCACACTCGGACAGGGTCAGATCGATACAGCTCTTGCCGAAGTAACGCTGGGAAGCGGCCTCGACGCCCAGAGTATTCTGACCTAAGTTGATGGCGTTCATGTAGCGGATCAGAATGTCTTCCTTCTCGAAGTTCTTGGTGATCTCAAGCGCCAGATACTGTTCCTGGATCTTACGCTTGATCTTCTTGATCATGTTTTTGCCCTCTGAAGTCCACTCCGTAAAAATGGTATTCTTCAGAAGCTGCTGGGTGATGGTACTCGCACCCTGTGTCGCTGCGCCTCTGGTCTTCAGGAACTGATATCCCGCACGGGCGATACCCTTTACGTCGATACCGTTGTGCTGATAGAATCGCTTGTCCTCCACGGCAACAAAAGCGTTGGCCATGTAGGGAGACACCTCATCCCAGGTGACTTCGATACGGTTGGAGTTGGAGCTTACATACTGGTCCAGCTCATTGCCGGCCGCATCGTAAACGATGGTAGCCTGTCCGGACGCGATAACGTCGCTGAGACGAATGTTGGGGGTGTCGTCCAGGATGCCGCGGAAGGCGCCGACGCCGAGAGCGGCTCCGAAGAGACCGAGAGATAAGAATATGACGAGTACTGCCTTAACACAGGTCAGTAATAGCTTGCGTCCCCACTTTACGGATTTAGAAGCCAGTGTCTTCTGCTTGCGCTGGACACCCTTTTTTCCATAATTCATAAAGCCAGTCCTTTCTGCCCGCACGGGGCTTTGGGTAAACATATTTCAAGATATTATATCAAATATGCTCATGTAAATAAAGGTTTTCTTGAGAACTTAATAATTGTTTCACATTTTGCCCTCTTTATGCTACACTGAAAGGGTGAAAAAGACGCTAAGATCACGGAGTGTGCACCTATGGGAGAGAACCTTCAGAAGAAAAACAATATCCCCACCTACAGAGTCCTGCTGACTGAGGGCGAGGACGAGATCGTGGAGAAAAAGTCCCGCTTTATCGCGACGGTCAGGAAGGCCGAGAGCGAGGAGGAAGCGGTCGCTTTCATCGATGAAATGAAGAAAAAGAACTGGAACGCATCCCACAACTGCTCCGCATTCGTGATCGGAAGCAGGGGAGAACTGACCAGATGCAGCGATGACGGCGAGCCTTCGGGTACTGCCGGCAGACCCATGCTGGAGGTGCTTCTCGGCGAGGGCATCCGCAACATCGTCGTAGTGGTCACCAGATACTTCGGCGGAACGCTTCTCGGCACCGGCGGTCTGGTGCGCGCCTACACCCAGGCGGTGAAGGCAGGTCTTGCGCAGTGTAAGACAGGCATCATGCGCCTCGGCAGCGAGATCAATGTGGGCACCGACTACGGCAACATCGGCAAGATCCTCTACCTGTTGGGACAGAGAGGCATCGAGCCCATTTCCTCAAGCTACACCGACTCGATCGTCCTGACTCTTCTGATCCCGGAAGAGATGGAAGAGGGCCTTCGCAAGGAGATGGTGGAGGCTGTAAACGGCAGGGTGAGCTGGGAGAAGACCGACGAGTATTACTACGTGGACGAGGAGTAGCGAAGAGTCATACGAAACGGCAAAAAGTTGACCGGGACATGATTTTAAGCCCCGGCGTCGGTTGACATTTTTCCCACGGAAGTCTACAATATTTAAGTCCGCGGACGAAGAGTGCGCGGCAGCACAGACAAATTTCTGCGGATGCGACGCCGCAGTTTTAAGCACAGCAATTCGAGAAAGGTGGTGGTTTTTCATGATAGACAATTCAGGCAGTACGGACAGTACGGTTCCCGAACGTTATTTTAATGTAAAAACCACATACTTAAAGGAGAATTGCTATGGAAGAATTAAAGAGCATCGAGGAGCTTGAAGAACTCCTTGAGACCAAGCAATATACAACTCTGCGCCAGTATCTGTCCGAGCTGAACGAAGCCGATATCGCGGCTGTCATGGACGAACTTCCCAAGGGAGAACTGTTCAAGGTATTCCGTATCCTGCCCAAGGATCTTGCCACAGACGTTTTTTCCTATCTGGACGTAGATAACCAGCAGCTGATCATCACCTCCCTGTCCGATAAGGAGGCCGGCAGCATCATCGATAATCTGATGGCCGATGATGCGGCAGACCTGTTGGAGGAGATGCCTGCCAATGTTGTAAAGAAGCTGCTTGCCAATGCCAGCAGCGAGACCCGCAGAGATATCAATCATCTGCTCCTCTATCCCGAGGACTCCGCGGGAAGCATCATGACAGTGGAGTATGTCGACCTGAAGGAGAATCTCACTGTCAGCCAGGCCATCGAGCGCATCCGCAAGGTGGGTGTGGACTCCGAGACCATCAATATCTGTTATGTACTGGATAACAGGCGCAAACTGGTGGGTACCGTTGCGCTGCGCTATTTGCTCTTAAGCGACGATGACGATATTATCGGCGAGATCATGCACGAGAACGTCATCTCCATCAACACCCTGATGGACCAGGAGGAAGTAGCCAATCAGTTCAAGAAATACGACTTTACCTCCATGCCCGTCGTGGACAACGAGAATCGTCTCGTAGGTATCATCACCGTCGATGACGTTGTGGATATCATGGAAGAAGAGACCACCGAGGATATGGAAAAAATGGCTGCGATCGTGCCCAGCGACAAGCCTTATATGAAGACCACGGTATTCGATACCTACAAGAAGCGTATCCCCTGGCTGCTGCTTCTGATGGTCTCCGCTACTTTTACCAGCGCCATCCTCACATCCTTTGAGGACGCTCTGAGCGTATGTACCGTGCTGGTAGCCTTCATCCCCATGCTGATGGACACCGGCGGAAACGCAGGCGGACAGGCAAGCGTAACTATTATCCGAAGCCTCTCTCTGGGAGAGATCGAGTACAGGGATGTACCCCGCGTTATCTGGAAGGAGATCCGTGTTGCGGTATTCTGCGGCATGACTCTTGCGGCTGCCAACTTCCTGAAGCTGATGCTGTTTGACGGCGTGGGCTTCACCGTAGCGATGGTTGTCTGCCTGACCCTTGTGGCAGCAGTCATGATGGCTATGATGGTAGGCTGTCTCTTACCCATAGGCGCAAAGAGGATCGGTTTTGACCCCGCGGTCATGGCGAGCCCCTTCATCACCACCATCGTCGACGCACTGTCTCTGGTGGTATATTTCAGGATCGCAACCCTGCTCTTAAAGTTATAGGAGCACGTGAGACTATATTTTTAAACAGCACAGCTGTCCGTCCGATCAGTCGGGCGGGCAGCTTTTTGAAAAAAGAGGATAATTCTATGGCACTGTATGCACTGGGAGACATGCATTTATCTTTTTCCGCCAATAAGCCCATGACGCCCTTCGGCAAGGTCTGGAGGAAGCATGAGGAGAAGATCGTGAAGCACTGCAATAAGCTCATCCTTCCCACGGATACCTTCGTGATCACGGGAGACCACTCCTGGGGAAAGAAGCTTGCGGACGCGAGAGAGGATCTTGCCTTTATCGCAGCCCTTCCCGGGGAAAAGATCCTGCTTCGCGGCAACCACGACATGTTCTGGGATGCCAAGAAGACGGCGGCATTAAACGAAGAGTTTGAGCCCGGGCTTCACTTTCTTCAGAATAATTTTTATACCTATAAGGACTACGCTCTGGTAGGAAGTAAGGGCTACACCTTCGAGGGACCCTTCCGGATCGACCGGATGGGAAGAGTGGTGGACTGGAGGGAAGAGGACGAGCAGCAGGCGAAGAAACTGGTGGAGCGTGAGGCAGAGAGGCTTAAGACCTCTTTTGAGGCGGCGAAGGCAGCCGGTTTCAGGAAGTTCATTATGTTCCTGCATTATCCGCCCACCAATATTCTGGAAAAGGACAGCGTATTCACCCGCATGGCTGAGGAGTACGGCGCGGAACATGTGGTATATTCCCACTGCCACGGCGAGAGCCGCTTCGGAGACAGTATCCGCGGCGAGTACCACGGGATCAAGTACCATCTGGTGTCCGGAGATTACCTGAATTTCAAGCCCGAGAAGATCCTCGATTAGGAAAAAAGCCTGCGATGCCGGGAAAGAGGCAGAGCAGACATTGAGAATAACGGAGTATTAAAAAAAGACCGCACTGTGTGATCACAGGCGGTCTTTTCGTTTGTGTTATTTACATCAGGAACTCAAACTGGGACATGTAGAGCTTGTAGTATTCGCCTCGCAGAGCGATGAGCTCGTCGTGGGTACCCTGCTCTAAGATGCCTCCGTCGGAGATATAGAGGATGCAGTCTGCATTCTTGATGGTGGAGAGACGGTGGGCAATGATGAAGGAGGTACGGCCCTTTAAGAGCTCGTTTAAGCCCTTCTGGAGCAGGATCTCGGTCTCGGTGTCGATGCTTGAGGTCGCCTCGTCCAGGATCAGGATGCGGGGATCTGCAAGCAGGGCTCTCGCGAAGGAGATGAGCTGGCGCTGACCTGCGGAGAGGCGGCTGCCTCGCTCGTTGACCTCGGTGTAGTAGCCTTTTTCCATGGACATGATGAAGTCGTGGGCGCATACGGTCCTGGCTGCGCGGATGACATCCTCATCGGTGGCGGTCTTGTTGCCGTAGCGGATATTGTCCATGATGGTGCCGGAGAAGATGAAGCTGTCCTGCATCATAACGCCCATCTGGCTGCGCAGGGAGTGAATGGTGACCTTGCTGATATCGATGCCGTCGATCAGGACCTGGCCGGAATCCACGTTGTAGAAGCGGCTGATCAGGTTGACCATGGTGGTCTTGCCTGCGCCGGTGGGGCCTACGAAAGCGAAGGTGCGTCCGCGCTCGGCGGTAAAGTTCACATTGTGCAGAACAGACTGACCTTCCTCGTAACTGAAGGTCACATCCTTGAATTCCACGCGGCCCTCGATGGGAGGCATGGGTACTGCGTCGTCCGCATCCCTGACAAGAACGGGCTCGTCGATGGTCTCGAAGATTCGCTCTAAATAGGAGATGGCGGTCAGCAGGGAGTTGTAGAAGCCTGTCAGAGTGTTGATGGGAGTCCAGAATCTGCCGATGTAAGCGGTAAAGGCGATAATGGTACCGACGGTCATGGTGGCACTGGGTGCTAAGATCCAGCGCACGCCCAGCACATACACGAAGGATGTGGTGACTGCGGAGATGATATCAACGCTGGGACCCATGGTGAAGTTGAACATGATCGCTCTCATCCAGGCCTTGCGGTAGCTGCCGCTTAAGTTGTTGAAGATATCGGTGTTGCGGCCCTCGCGGACGAAGGACTGGGTCACGCGGATACCGTTGATGCTCTCGGCGATGTAAGCATTTAAGTTACTCTGCTTGTTGGACTGGATCTGCCATGCGCGGCGCTGTTTTTTCTTAATAAAGATAACGACCGCCATGAGGACGGGAAGTCCGCAGAGACAGATGAGGGTCAGTCTGACATCGCACATGAGCATGAATGCGATGATGAAAAATAAGTTGCACAGGTCGGTGATGGTGTTGACGATACCGTTGCTTAACAGATCGCTCAAGGCATTGACATAGTTGACCACGCGGACCTGGATCTTGCCGTGGGGGCGGTCATCGTAGTAGGCGAAGGGCAGCTCCTGCAGGTGATTGAAGATATCGCTGCGGATGGAGTGCACGATGCTCTGACCGATGACATTCATGGTGCCGATCTTGAAGCGCAGGTTGACTGCGCAGTAGCAGGCGATCAGGAAGGTGTAGAAGCTGACCTTTATGATACCCTTCATATCTCCCGCGGGAATGTACACGTCCATGATCTGTCGGAAGAAGAGAGGCACCACCATGGTGAGGGCGGAGGCACTCAGCATCAGGACGAGCACGAAAAACATTTTGCCCTTGTGGGGGGAGATGTAGCGGGCCAGTCTCTTTAACTGGTTGACGTCAAAGCTGTCCTCAAGGACTTCGTCCATGTCGTATTTATTGCGCGCCATTTGCTTTTCCCTCCTTTTCTTCTCTCAAAAGATCGTAGGGGATCTCGCCGTACTGATTCTTAAAGGTGCGTGCGTAGTAGCCGCCTGCGTTTACCAGTTCATCGTGAGTACCCATCTCGATGATATGTCCCTCATCCATGACAAGGATCAGGTCTGCATCCTTGATGGAGGAGATGCGGTAGGCGATGATAAACTTGGTGCAGTCGCTTGAATGATCCTTGAGCTGCTTCTGAATGTAGCTCTCGGTCTCCATATCGACTGCGGAGGTGGTGTCGTCTAAGATCAGGATCGAAGGATCCTTCACCAGAGCTCTGGCCAGAGAGATACGCTGCTTCTGACCGCCGGAGAGTCCCACGCCGCGCTCGCCTACGATGGTGTCGTAGCCCTCGGGCATCTCCTTGATAAAGTGGTTGGCGTCCGCCATGACAGCGGCCTGCTTGACAGTGTCAAAACTGCAGTCGGGGCGGCCGTAGGCGATGTTGCCCTCGATGGTATCGGAAAAAAGGAATACATCCTGCATTGCCATGCCGATGCTGTCCCTGAGATCGCAGAGATCGTAATCGCGCACGTTTCGTCCGTCCACCAGAACTTCGCCCTCGGTGGTGTCGTAGAAGCGGCACAGCAGATTCATTAAGGTAGATTTGCCGGAGCCGGTGGAACCGATGATGCCGATGGTCTGGCCGGCTTTGGCGGTAAAGCTGATGTCGGTGACGATGTCCACCCCGTCTGCTCGGTAGGATACATTTTTAAAGGTGACGTCGCCCTTGATATCGGTTTTGGTCTCGGAGACGAAGGGGGTCTTCACATCCGGCTCCTCGGCGTAGGTCGCGAAGATCTTCTCCACGGAGGTGGTGAAGTTGTGGATGTCGTTGACCCGCCAGCCTGCGAAACGCAGGGGCATGTTGAGCATCCAGAGGTAGCCGTTGACCTTGACAAGGTCACCCAGTGTGATCTGTCCCTCGATGACCATGTAGCCGCCGTAGAGCATGAGGACGA
>JAZULD010000071.1:0-10547 GCA_045643625.1 Acetatifactor sp.
GACCCGCCTGAATGATCGCGCTGGAAAAAGACTGTACCTCGTCGATGCCGCAGCGCTCACTGAGAAGTGTAATTGCCTCTCTTCTGTTGCGTCCTAAGCTCATCTCGCGGTAGGTAACGCTCATCTCGTCGATGAGGGGGCCTTCCATGCTCTCGGTGATGTGCAGGAGCGCTCTCTCAAAACCAAGTCCCGCTTCCACGCTGACACTTAAAAGGTCCAGCATATCGGGGAGCTGTTTTTCCATGTTTTTCTTGCGGGAGGTCACACGACCTGCCACTACATAACGCAGAATGGCGAATCCGCCGAAGGCTCCGCCTAAGGAGTAGAGGAAGATCATATCTCCGCCCACCTGAAGGATCACGCCGAGGATGGCACAGAGAATGCCGCCGCCAATGACCGCACAGATCTGGATGACTGTGTAGTCCTCAACGGATACTGCAAGACCGGCCTGCTCCAGGAAACGCTTCTGCTTGTTGTAGCTCTCGGTCTTGTTGCCGCTCTTAGCCTTGCCTGCACCGGGCAAGAGTCTTGCGAAGATCTTGGTGATCTCTGAGAGCGTGGGCTTAATCAGTCTCTCATAGAAAGACTTGTCCATATTCTCATCTGCCAGCAAATATTCTTTTTTGGATTCCTTCTCAAGGAGATCGACTCGGTCACGAACGTGGTCACGCTCCTCCATCTTCCGACCGAAGAGCAGCACGATCATGCTGTAGAAGATCACTCCTGCGCAGATCGTCAGTAAAGTAATCATTTTTTTGTCCTTTTAGTACTTGATATCTACGATTCTACTGATTACGAGGAAGCCCATGACCTCCATGATCACGGAGGCGATCAGCATGACCTGACCCATGGGGTTCTCGGCAAATTCGATAAAATAATTGGGGTTGGTCAACATCAGAAAGAGGATGACCACAAGGGGAAGACAGCCGATGATCAGACCGGAGATACGTCCCTGGGCTGACATGACTCTGATCTCCTCACGCAGGCGAATACGCTCATGCACGGTATCGGAGATGGTGTCGAGGATCTCGGAGAGGTTTGCACCGACCTGCATGGAGGTAAGTACCGCGGACACCAGAAGCTCAAGGTCCTTGTTCTGCGTTCTCTCCACCATGTGGTTCAAGGCGTCCTTCATCTGGGCGCCGTACTGGATCTCTCTGACTACACGTCCGAACTCGCTGCTGATGGGAGCCGGCATCTCTTGGGCGACACTGGTCAGTGTCTGCTGGAAGGAATAACCGGAGCGAAGGCAGTTACTCATAATGGTGAGGGCCTCACCCAGCTGCTTGTTGAAGAGCTGCTGTTTTTTCTTCTGAGCACGGTTGACCATGACAAGGGGGATCACAAAACCGATGACGCTGACAGCGATCACTGTGATCACGCTCATGTGAAGCAGTGTGCCGAAGACTACAGGTCCGACTGTCAGTAAAAACCACAGGATGATGAACTCCTGGGCATTCATCTTGATGCCGGCGCCGGACAGATACTCCTCAAATCTCTTGCTGACGATGATGTTATTCTTTTTTTTCTCTTTGCGGGATTTCTTCTTCTCGGTCAGGACAACGTCGTGCACCGCCTCAATGTCCATGGATTTCTCCAGTCGGTCCATACGGCTTGCAATCATGCGCTTTTCCGGATTATCGAAGAGAAGAACGATCAGTGCGAAGCCAAAAACTGCTGCCGCAACTGCCATCATGATGTTTAACATCTGTCGCTTCCTCTGTTATTTCTGAAACCATTCTTCACGGACGCCAACACCGTTGGCTGCCATTTTTTCTACAAAATTGGGGCGGACGCCGGTTGCCACGAACTGGCCCTTGCCGCCTTCCTCACCCACGCCGGGGTGCTTGTATACGAAAATATCCTGCAGGGTGATGGTGTCACCCTCCATGCCCACGACCTCGGAGATGCTCACGACCTTACGGGAACCATCTCTTAATCGGGTCTGCTGGATGACAAGATCCAGTGCGGATGCGATCTGTTCGCGGATCGCTTTGACCGGCATCTCCATGCCGGACATGAGTACCATGGTCTCCAGTCGGGATACCAGGTCTCTGGGGGAGTTGGCATGCGCGGTCGTCAGGGAACCGTCATGACCGGTGTTCATGGCCTGGAGCATATCCAGGGTCTCACCGGAACGAACCTCGCCGACTACGATTCGGTCGGGTCTCATTCGAAGTGCGTTTCGAACCAGGTCTCGGATGGTGACTGCACCCTTGCCCTCGACATTGGCGGGCTTGCTCTCTAAGGTGATAACGTGCTCCTGACGCAGCTGCAGCTCAGCCGCATCCTCTATGGTTACGATTCTCTCGTTCTCGGGGATGTAGGCGGATAAGACGCTCAACAGTGTGGTCTTACCGGAGCCGGTACCACCGGATACGATGATGTTTAATTTCGCTTTTACGCAGGCCTCTAAGAAGGAAACCATCTGGGGGGAGATGGAACCGAAACGCATCAGATCGTTGACGGTTAAGGGGTTCTTGGAGAACTTTCGAATGGTCAATGTGGGTCCGGTCAGTGCTACGGGAGGGATGATCGCATTTACACGGGAGCCGTCCTCCAGTCGCGCGTCTACCATGGGGCTGGACTCATCGATACGTCTGCCGATGGAGGTTACGATTCGGTTGATGATGTTCATAACATGCTCATCATCACGGAAGGTAACGTCGGTGCGGACGATCTTACCCTTGATCTCCACGTAGACATGGTCATAACCGTTGACCATGACCTCGGTGACGTCGGGCTGTGCCAGCAGGGGCTCTAAGGGTCCCAGACCAACGATGTCATTAAAAAGGGTATCTACCAGCATGGGTCTGTCGGCGCGGGGAACGTCTGCTGCCCTGCTTGTGAGCACCATGTCGATGACGGAGCGGACATATTCGTTTCTGTCCATGCCCTCGTGAGGCTCATCATCCGCATTGATCAGGTCGATGACCTCCTTGTGAACTACCTTTTTCAGCTCCTCGTAGGCATTCTGCTGATTGTCCTTCTGCGCAAGGGGCTTGTACTGAAGATCGGGCCGGACGGGCTCTTTATTTGCCTTGGGCGCAGGTGCTGCTTCCACCTTCTGTGTGTACTTTTGTTTTTCCAAACGCTCCATCAAGCTCATGTCCGGTTCTCACTTCCTTTACTTCTGAAGGCGCTTTTTCTCGTCCTTCTCTTTGGTCTTTAATCTGTTAAAATACTTCTTCTTCTCCTTAGAGGATAACTCCTGGATATCGAAGGTAATGGTCTCTGCCTCCATCAGCTTGGCCACATCCGCAACCGCTGCGCTTAACTTGCTGCGGGGCTCGCCGATCACGAAGGGCTGTCCCTTGTTGATGGCGCTTGTGGCAGTGATGATCTGGCTGGGGATTCTTGCGATGATGGGTGCGGTAAGGATCCTTGCCACGTCATCCATGGAGATGGTGTTCATCTCCACATAGCGGTTCAATACGATGCGAAGCTTCTCCTTCTGGTTTAAGGACTCCAGAATGGAGACTGCGGTCTTGGCACTCTTAAGAAGTGCTACGTCAAGGCCTGTCACCAGCAGAATCACGGAGGAGCTCTCCATGGCGGTGATGGTCACATCGTCCATTCTGTCGGATGCATCCACGATCACAAAATCGTAATAGGTCTTTAAGGTTCCCATGAGCGCCTGGATCCTGTCGGCGGATACCACATCCGCATACTCGGGGCTCTTGGGGGCGCAGAGCACGTGCACGCCGCTGGGATGAACGGACATGTAGGTACGGACTGCGTCGATACCGTTTAAGTTATTTTCCTGCATAAGCTCGGCCACGGTCTCCTTGGGCTCAATGTCCAGATAGGATGCCACGTCACCAAACTGAAGGTCTAAATCAATCAGTGCGACTTTTTTGCGCTGCTGCGCCAGCTTCGTTGCAAGGTTGACGGCTAAGGAGGTTCTTCCGAGACCACCCTTGGTGCCGTATACGGTGATGACTCTGGAGGTCCACTTGACGCTCTGGTTCTCACCCAGCGCCTCGATTCGACCGGACTCGGTCTTGTAGACCATCTGAATATAATTGCACAGCGCTGCGGCGTCGTTTGGCATATCGATGATATTGTGTACGCCCACGCTGTTGGCTGCCTGTACAGTGTCCAGGGTCAGCTCGTCAACCAGCATGATTAAGAAGGTTCTTGGCTTGTACTGATTGATTCTCTCGCAGAAATTTAAGGCATCCACATCGCCCTCGATCGCATGGATCAGGATGATGTCGGGGTTTAAGCTCTCCACGCGGTCAAGCGCAGCAGAACCGATACCGCCGGCGGATACAACTGCCAGTTCCTCGTCCACGATCATTTCGCTGAGGTCGTCCAGCACATATTCGTCTTTGCCGATAAGCATTACTTTGATCATTATTCCTCTGTACTGCCTCCTCCGTAGATCTTAGTGGAAAGTCCCAGGTATTCGTAGAGACTTAAGAGATCTCTCTTCTTGGTATCTAAGATATCCATCTGATTCGCTTCTTCAGGATCGATAAGTGCTTCGTCCAAGTTGGAACGCAGCACCAGCTTTAAGTTGGAGGTATACTCCGAAAAGGTCAGAAGCAGCGCCTGCTCGGGAGTTGCCATCAGAGTGATGGTGGAATACTGCTCCTCGGGGGTGCCCTTCTTGATCAGGTTGTCCAGTGCCAGTACCTTCAGGTTCTGCAATACGTACTGGGACTCCTGCGCGGCAAAAGTCTCACCGGTGGGATTGCCGTCCCTGTCGACCTCCTGTGTGCCGACCTCATAGGTATAATTGACGATCACGTCCACATGATTGCCCACGCGAAGCATCTTGTGAAGTCCGCTTGCCACACCCACATTGATGGTGACTGCTCTCATGCCGGGATCGACCATGTAAGCTAAGGAAGTATTCTTGCCGTCGGCCTCACCCAAGGTGATCAGACGGTCTGTCAGGATCTGCTCGCCCTTAACTGCGTCGGATGCCATTACCATGCCGACTGCCGCATCAATGCTCTTGATGCAGTGAGGATGCAGCGCCTCTGTCGCGATGGGCTGTTCCATCAGCATTTCGGCTGTGATCACGGTATTTGCAGTGATGTCCTGAGCTGCCACGATGACGGTGGTTCTGGGAATCTCCTGGGGCTTGCTGATCACTGTGAGGAACTGGTAAAAACCAATGCCCAGAATCAGTGCAGCAATCACTGCTACGATCTTAATTTTCTTCATCTCTATCAAACCTCCTGTAATGCAGGACTAATTTTCCAATCTCATTGAACAGCTGGCGTGCAGCTCTATGGACCTCTTTCCGATGATGGCAGGGATAAAACCTGTCAGGAATTTGGTGTCTGCCGTAACGGTAGCTGTAATCTGCTGACCCTCAGGGTCGGTAACCATTGCAACTGCGTTGTCCACGCCAACCATGTTGCTCATCATTCTCTCTTCCGAGATCTGTTTCCAATCGGTAGTGGGGTCATAGTGAATGACAGCGTATCTGGCGCCCTCTCTGGCTGCGTTGTTTAAGGTGATCTGACTGTAGTACATCCATCCAAAATCGATGATACCGCAGAGCAACAGCAGCAAAATGGGCAGGATCAGCGCAAATTCCACCATGGACTGGCCTTCTTCTTTTTTATGAAATCTTCGAAGCTTCATAGCCTTCCCCTTCCTTCCGGTCGATGTCATGTTATATCTTGTTTCTTCATAGCCGTACAAAGCATATCCGGCTTATGTTTGTCAGTAAAAGTCGGTGAAGTCATCCTTCACCTGTCGGCGGTTTCCCGCATTTTACGCCTCTGTGTCAGAGAAAAAAATAAGGCAAGCCAGCGGCTTGCCTCATATTGGATTTTCTCTCTATGATTGCGAAGCTCTAACTGTTGTGTAAGACCTTCCTCTCAAGATAAGGACATTATTCGGTGATCTCGCCGCCCTCGGTAGAGATTGCGCTGTCAAGCTTCTCACCAACGTTGGTGAAGATACCTGCTACCTTAGGACCTAATACTGCGAGAGCTGCGATTACAACGATTGCTACTAAAGCAATGATTAAACCGTACTCTACCATGCCCTGTCCACTTTCGTCTTCAAAAAACTTTCTCATATGATTTTCCTCCTAATCATGTAAAAATAATGTGAATTTATTTTTAACGGAAACCCCTTTCCGTTAGAAACCGATGTTAATAAGTTACGCGATCCACAGAAGGACTGCCATCATGCCTGCTGCAATGAAGGGTCCCATGGGGATGATCGTCTGGATCATCTGCAGGATCGGTGCTTTTCTCTGGAGCACGATGTATGCGATCACGAGAAGGCCCATGGCCACGATCGCGAACATCGCCTGGTAAACACCTAAGGCAAAGCCGATGGCTGCTGCCAGCTTGATGTCACCTGCGCCCACGTTCTTTTTAAAGAAGCCGGGGAGCGAGAAAATGATGAAACAGACAACGTATCCAATAATGGACTGCAGGATACTGAATTCCCTGAAACCTTCGATGCCGAAGAAGGTGGGAATCGCGAAGAGGATCGCAACCACCATGATCGCTTCCCAAAGACCGTTGGGAATGATTCTGAAGTGCCAGTCGATCACTCCGACCATCAGTGATATCGCAAGAAGGATCAGTGCAAAAGCCATGCCGCCAAGGCTTGTGAACCGGTATCCGATTGCCGCGCCTGCGATGATCATCACTGCAAGGAGGAAGAGGCGTTCTCTTGAGCCGATCTCAAGTTCTTTATTTCTCTTCTTTAACATTACATGGATCAGTCTTTCCGAGATCCATTCTCCGCCTGCCGCGATCAGCGCACAGAGGATAGTTCTTATCACTAAGACTCCCATCTTTGGCTCCTTTGTCGTTTGAATGATCGAGAGGTTGTTCGCCTCTTGTGATTTTGATTTTACTGAGGTTTTTTCACAATATAAAAAAAGTGGGATAATTTGAATTTTTTTTGGGAAAATCAGAGAAAAAAATGAAAAAAAGCCCTGAAAAAGGGCAAAAAAAGACTGTGCTGCCTAAAAAAACAACACAGTCTGTATCTCTTTTCTATTCAGTCCGATCAGCTGATCAGGCTGTAAAACTCCTGACAATTCTGTCTCAGGTTGTGGTACTGTCCTCTGGGAATCGGGATCTCCATATCGTTGACCATCTGAATTCTCTCGGGATTCATGTTCCTTACGAAGAACCAGTTGACGATATAAGAGCTTCCGCATCGCTTGAAACTCTTGTTCTTCTCTAACTCGGTTGCGAGCTCCTTGCCGGTGATACGTACCTCCAGCTGACGGCCGTCCTCCAGGGTTAAAATCTGGTAGTTACGGTTGCTCTCTGCGTACATAATGTCTCGCATGTAGATATTATGCAGACCTTCCTTGGTGGTGAGCAGCACCTGACGACGGCGCTCTCTTCCGTTGACGTCAAGGGCTCTGTCCATGACATCATAAAGGCGCTCCATATTATCACCCTTCAGAAGATACTGAGCTGCACCGACTTCGAATGCGTCCAGGGCATAACTCTTCTCAAAGGTTACAAAAATAATAGTAGATTCAATGTTAAGTTTACGCAGTTCACGCGCCACCATGATTCCGTTCATTCCGGGCATCACGGTCTCGAGAATAAAGATATCAAAAACACCGCCCTTTTCCACTACGTCCAGCAGGTCGAAAGAGGTAGTGAAACAGGAGAGCTCGATCTCATCAAAGAGATCCTTCTCCTCGGCGTATTTTTTGATCAGCGAGCTTGTTCGCTCTCTCGCGGCATCGGAGCTGTCACAGATCGCTATCTTGATCATATTACGTTTTTCCTTTCACTGTAAAGAAAAGTACAGTCCACTTATTGTGAATACTAACATAATATTTTTCAATTTTCAACACATTCTGCTGAATCTATCAAAATTGAAACTTAAAATTATGCAAGATAGCAATATTTAAAGAGCCTAACCCTTATTTTTATACCATTAACTTGTAAATATTTGCACAATCTTCCTCGTTCAGGGTCACGAAACCGGAGATGCTGCCCTTTCGGCCGTCGCCGTTGCAGAGAACGTCAACCAGCTTGGGGATATCCTCTTCCTTAGCGCCGAGTTCAGCGAAGTTCTTAGGCATTCCGATGGAGCATAAGAAGCTTCTCAGAGCTTCAATACCCTGCTTAGCGGTAACTTCGGGATGCTCGAAATCCATCTGGCAGCCCCAAACGCGTACTGCGATCTGTGCGAAACGCATTACGTCGTGGTTCATTACATAGGTGAAAACAGCGGGCATGGTAACTGCAAGACCTGCGCCGTGTGCACAGTCGTACAGAGCGGAGAGCTCATGCTCGATATTGTGGCTGTTCCAGTCCTGGCTGCGTCCAACACCGCAGGAATTGTTGTGTGCCATCATGCCGGCCCACATAATGTTGGCACGTGCATCATAGTTGTTGGGATCTGCGATCACGCGGGGACCCTCGTGAACCATGGTCAGAAGCAGAGCCTCGATGAGACGATCGGTAACCTCAACCTCCTTGGTGTTGGTGAGATATCTCTCGTACAGATGAGCCATGATATCAGTGATACCGCATGCAGACTGGTATGCGGGAAGAGTCTGGGTCAGTGCGGGATTTAAGATACTGAACTTAGGTCTGATAGCATCGCCGGATGCACCGCGCTTGAACATACCGTTCTCATTGGTGATAACGGAGTCGGGGCTGCCTTCGCTGCCTGCTGCCGCGATGGTCAGAACGGTACCGATGGGCAGAGCCTGCTCGATTCTCTTGCCGCTGTAGAAATCCCAGAAATCGCCGTCATATACAACACCTGCTGCGATCGCCTTGGAGGAATCGATGGTGCTGCCGCCGCCTACTGCCAGGATAAAGTCAACTCCTTCCTTCTTACAGAGGTCGATACCCTCATAAACAAGGCCGCTTCTGGGGTTGGGCATAACGCCGCCGAGCTCTACAAAAGGAATCTCAGCCTTAGTGAGGGAAGCCTTTACGCGGTCCAGAAGACCGGAGCGAACGACGCTGCCGCCGCCGAAATGAATCAGGACCTTGCTGCCGCCGAAGCGCTTAACCAGGTCGCCTGCATTATTTTCTGCATCTTTGCCGAAAGAGAAAAAGGTAGGGGAATAGAAATTAAAATTGTTCATCATGTTCTCCTTTTTTATTTAGAAATCAACTTCATCGGGGTTCTTCGCAAAGCCTACGCAGCCCTTTAAGTCTGCGATCAGTGCTACATCCTCGTCCTCCAGCTCGAAATCGAAGACTCTTATATTCTCCTGAATTCTGAAAGGAGTTACGGACTTGGGAAGAGGCAGATAGCCGCGCTGTAAGCTCCAGCGGATGCAGATCTGAGCGATGCTCTTGCCGTATTTCTCAGCCAGTGCCTGCATCTCGGGAACCTCAAAGATCTTACCGATTCCAAGAGGGGAATAAGCCTCAACTACCATATTGTGAGCGCGGGAGTATGCTACAACGGGATCCTGGGTATCGCCGGGGCAAAGACGGATCTGGTTTACCATGGGTGCGATGTTTGCGGTCTTCTCCAGAGCCTCGATGTGATGAGGCCAGAAGTTGCTCAGACCGATGGCACGGATCTTGCCTGCTTCGTATAATTCCTCGAAAGCCTTCCAGGTCTCAGCGTTGATCGCTGCCCAGTTGTCACGAATGTGCTTGGGAGCGGGCCAGTGAATAAGATACATATCCAGGTAGTCGGTCTTTAATTTTTTCAGGGTCTGCTCAAATGCAGCCATGGTCTTATCATAACCGTGATCTGCGTTGGCGAGCTTGGAAGTGATGAAGAGACTCTTTCTGTCTACGCCGCTCTCGATGATCGCGGTACCTACGCTCTCCTCGTTGCCATAGCCCTGTGCGGTGTCAATGTGATGATAGCCTGCCTCGATCGCTGCGCGAACGGAAGAAACCGCAACGTCACCGTTGGGAGTCTGCCATGTTCCGAAACCGATGGAAGGAATTACCACGCCATTGGATAAAACATAGGATTCTTTAATACTGCTCATGATTCTGTCCTCCATAATAGATGTCAAAAATACAATCGATTTCATTATACAACCAAACCAAAAACTTTGGAAGAGAATGCAATAAAAAATGAGCTGATCACCTGACTACTACCGGCGACCAGCTCACATATTATTGTCGATTTCTTCAATCATTCCTTTTTAACCTTTCTTTTTAAAATCGATGATTGTTTTTTCTCTATTCAGTTGTCTATACCCTTGAAGGATCTCTTACTTCACTCCACATAACCTGTTCCTCTTCTAAAAAATGCCTCTGATTACGGGTGACCTCTCGAACCTGCTTATTATCTTCCGAATCTAACCTATGAATGATAACCGATTGCGAAAGACTGATAATACTCTTTTACGAAACCGCTGATGCTTACTAATGCTTTCTTCATTTTTACTTCCTCCTTGTTTTTGTTGACCCTTCATCCCGGGTCCTTATCTTGTGATCTCTTATCTTCAGGTCTTAACCCTTGATCTCAACCTATGAATGATAACCGATTGCGAAAGACTGATAATACTCTTTTACAAAACCGCTGATGCTAACTAATGCCTTCTTCATTTTCGCTTCCTCCTTTTTGTATTTGTTAAGTGCTTCCCTTAACTTGTTTTTATC
>JAZULD010000072.1:0-12054 GCA_045643625.1 Acetatifactor sp.
GTCCGGCCTTCTGGTGTACGCAGGCGTAGGCCTTCTGGTACTGTTCCGCGTCAACCACAACCGCAGGGAGAACATGAAGATCCTGTGCTTCTTATATGCGGTGGGCGTGATCGCAGGAATCGTGACGGAACTTATTATCTAAGTGTCGGTTCGTAAGGGAAGAACAGACTATACCCGAGAGATGTGAACTGCGAATCTCAGGCAGGCAACGCGCCATGGCGCAGATCTGACCGGTAAGATCTGCAGGTTGTCACAGAGGAGCATGATCGGGCATTCTTTGAAATAGGAGTTAAGATCGTAATATGACAGGGGAACATACATCTGAATTACAATATCCTGCAGGGATCAAGTGGACTCGCCAGCGCAAGGAGGTCTACAGCATCTTAAGCGGCGCTGAGGAGCCCATGAGCGCGATCCGGATCTACAGAAGTCTGGGCGAGGACGTGAAAGAGACCTGCGCGGTCTCCACCGTCTATCGTGTGCTGGCTGCTTTTGAGGAGAAGGGCATCGTCGAGAAAAATGTGAGCTTAGAGGACGGTGTGGCGCTCTATGAGCTGCATCACGACCATCACACTCACTATGCGGTCTGCCTGGACTGCCACAGGAGAGTGGCGCTGGAGCATTGCCCCATTGCCCGGGTTTCCGTGGAAAACGAGACCGGCGAATTCGTAGTAACAGGCCATAAACTGGAGCTTTACGGCTACTGTAAAGATTGCCGAAAAAAATATTTTAAAAATATTTAAAAAAGGGCTTGCATTTCTAAAGTTACTGTACTATAATAACGCTTGTTGTGAGACATACAAATTTCACAGACGCGCCTCTAGCTCAGTTGGTAGAGCACCTGACTCTTAATCAGGGTGTCCAGGGTTCGAGCCCCTGGAGGCGCACGCAAGTCCTAAACTTAGCAGATATGCAGGTTTGGGGCTTATTTTTTTATCTAAAAACCAAAACCTCCGAAAAAATCAGCAAATTAAAAGGAGCACTCCTATGAACTATATTTTTGATACACATGCCCACTACGATGACGACGCCTTCGACGAGGACAGAGAGGAACTGATCGCCTCCCTTCGCGAGAACGGAATCGTAAATGTAGTCAACAGCGGCGCCAGCTTAAATTCCTGCAGGCGAACCATCGAGCTGATGGAGCGCTACGATTTCTTTTACGGCGCCATCGGCGTTCACCCCGGCGAGACCGCGGAGCTTGACGAGCAGTCCTTCGCGTGGCTGAAGGAGCAGTGCATGCACGAGAAGTGCGTGGCAGTGGGCGAGATCGGTCTGGACTATTACTGGCCCGAGCCCGACCATGAGCTCCAGAAAAAGTGGTTCGGCGCACAGCTGGAGCTTGCGAGAGAAATTGGGAAGCCCGTTGTCATCCACAGCAGAGACGCTGCGAAGGACACCTACGACATCATGTGCGACCACCGTGCCGAAGAGCTTGGCGGCGTGATCCACTGCTACTCCTACTCCAGGGAGATGGCGAGAGATTTCCTGAATATGGGCTTCTACATCGGCATCGGCGGCGTGCTCACCTTCAAGAACAGCAGAAAGTTAAAAGAGGCTGCGGAGTACATCCCCATGGACAGGATCGTCCTCGAGACCGACTGCCCTTATCTGGCTCCCGTGCCCAACAGAGGCAAGCGAAATTCCTCTCTGAATCTCCCCTATGTGGTGGAGGAACTTGCTGCCATCAAGGGTCTTTCCGCGGAGGAGATCTGCCGCGCGACCTACGAGAATGCGCGCAGACTGTACAGACTGGCTTAAAATAGCGAAAAATGCGTAAAACAAGGGCTTTTTTCATGGGAAAGGCCCTTATTTTTATTGAAATGCATTGCCTATTGAGGTAATCCCTAGTACAATGAAAACAGACTTTCAGCGAAAAGGAGAAAGGTCATGCCTACTACCTATTCACATTTCAGACTGGGTCAGGAAGTCCTGGGCAAGCTGGGAGAGACGGAGCGCGAGCTCATTCTTTCGGCAAAAGGCCTGTATGACATCGGACTGCACGGACCGGATCTGCTTTTTTATTATGATGCACTGAAGAAAAATCCCGTGAACAGTTGGGGAAGCGAGCTTCACAGACGCCCCGGCAGCTACTTTTTTACAGAGGCTGCGAAGGTTCTGCGCGGCATCGGAGGAACTCCGGAGCACACCGCTTACGTTTACGGTTTTATCTGTCATTTCGCAATGGATGTGGTATGCCACGGCTATGTGGATGAAAAGATCGACGCCTCCGGCGTGAGCCATTCCGCCATCGAGGCCGACATGGACAGAGCGCTGATGGAGAAGGACGGACTGGATCCGCTGCGTCACAAGGTGACCGGCCATCTGAAGCCCTCCTACGCAAATGCGAATGTGATCCGCGCATTTTATCCGCAGTTCCACACCCAGCATATTTTGAAGGCCCTGAAAGATATGGTATTCTTCCTGGATCTTCTGGTGGTTCCCTCAAAGATCGGCCGCAAGACCATCTTTACGCTGATGAAGGCGGCGGGCAAATATGAGGACATGGGCGGACTCGTCATCACCGACGGCCCCAATCCCGCGTGCGCCGACAGCACCGAGAGACTGCTGGAACTCTATGACGAAGCTGTGGAGCTGGCTGTACGCCTGATCACCGAATATGACAGCTTTGTGCGAGAGGAAGCACCTTTAAATGATAGATACGACTACAATTTCAGTTCGGTTCTCCCCGAAGAAAGGAATATAACTCATGAAATTTAAACTCAACAAGATCGAGAAAGACTGGGTCCTCTATGATGTCGGCAACTCTGCCTTCACACTCCTGATCACTACCATCGTACCTATTTACTTCAACTACCTGGCAGGCAATGCAGGTCTGTCCGATGTTGATTATCTTGCATACTGGGGCTATGCGGCATCCATCGTTACCCTGATCGTTGCCGTTCTTGGACCCATCTTCGGCACCATGGCCGATACCAAGGGCTTCAAGAAGCCTATTTTCACCGTGTCCCTGATCGTGGGCGCCGTAGCCTGCGTAGGTCTCGGTTTTGCCAAGCAGTGGATCGCTTTCCTGATCGTCTTCATGATCGCCAAGGTTGGCTACTCCGCAAGCCTGATTTTCTACGACTCCATGCTTCCCGATGTCACCGAAGAAGAGCGCATGGACCGCGTATCCTCCTCCGGTTACGCATGGGGCTACATCGGCAGCTGCGTACCCTTCGTTGTCTGCCTGTTATTCGTACTGGGCGGCGAGAAGTTCGGCATGAGCATGAGCACCGCAATGGCAATTTCCTTCCTGATCACCGCAGTGTGGTGGGTAGGCATGACTCTTCCCATGTTAAAGAGCTATCGTCAGAAATATTATGTTGAAAAGCAGAAAAATGCCATCGTCGACAGCTTCAAGCGTATCGGCAAGACCCTCTCCAATGCAAAGCAGGAGAAGAAGGTCTTCCTGTTCCTGTTAGCATTCTTCTTCTATATCGACGGTGTTTACACCATCATCGACATGGCGACCGCATACGGTTCCGCACTGGGACTTGACAGCACCGGCCTTCTGCTGGCACTGCTCGTGACCCAGATCGTTGCTTTCCCCTGCGCTATTATCTTCGGCCGTCTGGCTCAGAAGTATGCTACCGACAAGCTGATCACCATCTGTATCATTGCTTACATGGGCATCGGCATCTATGCGATGTTCCTTGCAAAGCAGTGGCAGTTCTGGCTCCTTGCAGTTGTTGTAGGTATGTTCCAGGGCGGCGTACAGGCACTGTCCCGTTCCTACTTCACCAAGATCATTCCCCCCGAGCAGTCCGGCGAGTACTTCGGTATTCTGGATATCTGCGGTAAGGGCGCAGCATTTATGGGTACCGCTCTTGTCAGCATGATGACCCAGGCTACCGGCAGCGTTAACAAGGGTATCAGCGTTATCGCACTTCTGTTCCTGGTTGGTCTGATCCTCTTCAGAATGGCTGCTAAGACCGAGCTTAAGAGCCGCGCGTAAGTTTAAGGACCGTTTTCGGCAAAAAAGCAAAACCTATATTACGACAATATACACGCACAGGAGACGACACAATGAATTATCGTAAGTTTGGCAACACCGGAGAGATGATCTCCGCACTTGGCTTTGGCTGTATGAGATTCCCCGAGTATGAGAAGGACGGAGAGCATTTCGTAGATCAGGATAAGGTCAACGAGATGATCGCGACCGCCTTCAGAAAGGGCGTTAACTATTTCGATACCGCGCCTTACTACTGCAATAAAAACAGTGAGGCAGCACTTGGCGAGGCAGTGAAGGACTTCCGCGACAAGATCCTGATCTCCACCAAGATCCCTCTTGAGACCGTAAACAAGCCCGGCGACTACAGACGTCAGCTGGAGGGCAGCCTTAAGAGACTGGGTACCGATCACATCGATTTTTACCACTTCTGGGGCATCAACAGAGGCTCCTTTGACAATATCATCATGAAGCAGGATCTTCTGGCAGACGCACAGAAGGCCAAGGAAGAGGGCCTGATCAGACATATTTCCTTCTCCTTCCACGATGATCCTCTTGCCATCAAGCACATCATCGACACTTCCATCGAGAGAGGCATTCCCATGGAGAGTATGCTCTGTCAGTACAACCTGATCGACAGAAGCAACGAGGAGATGCTGGCATATGCACAGAGCAAGGGCCTCGGTACCGTTGCAATGGGTCCCGTAGGCGGTGGCCGTCTTGCAGCACCCACCGAGCTTACCGCAAAGCTCACCAACAATTCCTCTCTGGCAACCTATGCGCTGGCATTTAAGTTCTGCCTGGGCAACCCCGACTTAAACTGTGCGCTTTCCGGCATGCAGACCCTTGAGATGGTAGAGCAGAACACCGATCTTGCAAGTGACAGCACCGCTTTCTCCGAGGAGGAGTGGAAGCAGCTCGGCGAGTCCTTAGAGACCTTAAAGAAATTCAATGACCTGTACTGCACCGGCTGCAAATATTGCCAGCCCTGTCCCGCAGGCATCAACATCCCTCAGATCTTCAACATGTACACCTACCACAATGTGTACGGTCTGAAGGACCATGCTAAGAAGATGTTCAACGATTACGTTGCCAAGGAAGGCAAGCTCTTAAAGGATTGCTACAATTGCGGCAAGTGTGAGAGGGCATGTCCTCAGCACCTGAAGATCCGTGAGGAGCTTGCAAAGGTCGAGAGTATCTTCGCTTAATTCCGGAAAAGTGCCCGCACCGCGGCTTGTAAATCGGATTGACAAAATCTATGAACGCTAAAAGGCGCAGCATATGCTGCGCCTTTTTTACGTTGAATACTTTATCTCCGATATTTTTTGTGCTTCAGAGCGTCGGCTCATGGCAGAGCGGTTCTAAGGCAGTACCGTTTGCAGATGTTCTCTGTCCTTAAATGTTTCCGTTCTTTAAGTCCTCCAGCGTGATGCCGAAGAAAAAGTCATGCACCAGAGCATCGTACTTCTTCCACATAGGCAATGTGAGGCAGAACTCGTGTCTGGGGCAGGGCTCCGCATCGTCCTGCAGGCAGGCAACGGTGTGAAGAGGCCCCTCTGCGGCGGAGAGGATCTCTCCGATGGTGTATTCGGAAGGCTTGCGAAGCAGGCAGTAGCCGCCTTTTTTGCCGCTGGCTCCCTTGACCAGCTTGCCGGTGACTAAGAGCTTCACAACGCTCTCCAGATATTTCTTGGAGATCTCCTGATTGCTTGCGATCTCGTCCAGAGGCACGGGTGTGCCCTCGGGATGTCCGGACAGCTCCAGCATAAAGCGAACAGCATATCTTCCCTTTGTAGTGATCATTTGACAAATCCCTCCTTTATTTACCTATTTTACCGCAGGGTAAGTAGATAAATCAACCAAAAAAATTTTTAATTACCTATTGACATAGTAGGCAAATGGGTATATAGTGAACACATCGAACGAAACAGACCAACCGGAAAGGAGATAAGCGAGATGTTTGAAACAGCAGTTGTTTATGAATACAGCATGTGCTTTGGACGAATGCTTAACTCTCGGGCAAATATTTGACCGGGTGCGTTTGATTGCGTTCTGACCGCACCGAAAAAGTCATTTTTGTCCGGGAGCTTAAGGAAGAAGAGCCCCGGTTTTTTTGTGCTCTGAAACAACTGAATACAGGAAAAACGCAATACAAAAAATTCCGCAAGGAGGCCCGGAAGAGACCGGGACACAACAAAATCGTAAAAACCGGAAGACAAGCCGGAATAACAGGAGGATATAAAAATGAGTAATTATAGATTTGAGACACTTCAGCTTCATGTAGGACAGGAACAGGCAGATCCCGCAACCGATTCCCGCGCAGTACCGATCTACGCAACCGCTTCCTATGTTTTCCACAGCGCACAGCACGCAGCAGACCGCTTCAGCCTTGCTGATGCAGGCAACATCTACGGTCGTCTGACCAACAGCACTCAGGGCGTTTTTGAAGAGCGTATCGCAGCACTTGAGGGCGGCGTTGCAGGTCTCGCAGTTGCGTCCGGAGCGGCAGCTATCACCTACACCCTGCAGGCACTGGCACGTCAGAGCGAGCACATCGTAGCACAGAAGACCATCTACGGCGGCACCAGCAACCTCCTGGCACATACCCTTCCCTTAAGCGGCATCACCGCTACCTTCGTGGACGCACATGATCTTAACGAGGTTGAGGCAGCCATTCAGGACAATACCAAGGCTATCTACATTGAGACCCTGGGCAACCCCAACTCCGATATTCCGGACATCGATGAGATCGCTAAGATCGCTCACAAGCATGGACTTCCCCTTGTCATCGATAACACCTTCGGTACCCCTTACCTGATCAGACCCATTGAGCACGGCGCTGACATCGTAGTTCATTCCGCAACCAAGTTCATCGGCGGTCACGGCACCACCTTAGGCGGCGTCATCGTTGACGGGGGTACCTTTGACTGGGCAGCAAGCGGCAGATATCCCTGGATCAGCGAGCCCAACCCCAGTTATCACGGCGTGAAGTTCACCGAGGCTGCAGGCCCTGCGGCATTCGTTACCTATATTCGTGCGATCCTTCTTAGAGACCAGGGCGCATGCATCTCTCCCTTCGCAGCTTTCCTGCTCTTACAGGGAACCGAGACTCTGTCCTTAAGACTTGAGCGTCACGCTGAGAACACCAAGAAGGTCGTTGAGTATCTCTTAAACAACCCCAAGGTTGCCAAGGTTAATCATCCCAGCTTAGCAGATCATCCCGATCACGCGCTGTATGAGAAGTACTTCCCCAACGGCGGCGCTTCCATCTTCACCTTCGAGATCAAGGGCGGCCAGGAAGAGGCATTCAAATTCATCGACAGCCTTAAGGTATTCTCCCTGCTTGCAAATGTAGCGGATGTGAAGTCCTTAGTCATCCATCCCGCAACCACCACCCACTCCCAGCTCACCGACGAGGAACTGGCGGATGTAGGCATCAGCCGCAGCACCATCCGTCTCTCCATCGGTACCGAGCATATTGACGATATTCTGGAGGATCTTGATCAGGCTCTCGCTAACGTATAATTAAAAAATAAATATTTATCGAAAATCAATAAAAAGAGATTGACAAACAATAATCCATAGTTTATTATGACCTCATAGACGGCTGAAGCCGGCTTTCCCGGGAAAAACGACTGTTTAGGAGGCTTAACATGAACGACGTGAAGAAGAAACCGATCCTTGCAACCTGGACCAAGTATCTGCTGGATGCCATGTTTATCGCAGGCATTGTTGTGACAGCAGCGCTGCCCTTTGAGATCAAGTGGGCCGGCAGGTATCTGCCCTGGTTACTGAAAGATTACGCCGAGACCGTGATCATCTACTTTGTGCTGGGTATTGCGGCACTGGTGCTGATCGGGGAACTGCGCAAGATCTTTTCCACAGTCCTTAAGGAGGACTGCTTCGTCACAGAGAACGTGGTGAGCCTTCGCAAAATGGGTAACTGGAGCTTTTTCATTGCTCTGATGTCCGTTGTGAGAAGCATTGTCAGATTGACCCTCGTCATGCTGGTGGTGATCCTTGTGTTCACCATCGCGGGCCTTTTCAGTAAGGTCCTGGCGCAGGTGTTTGAGCAGGCGGTTCGCTACAAGGAAGAGAACGACCTGACCATTTAAGACAACGTGTATCGACGGAAAGGAAGAGTACAATGGCAATTATTGTGAATCTGGACGTGATGATGGCAAAGCGTAAAAAGAGCCTCACCGAGCTTGCGGGCGAGGTGGACCTGACTTTGGCCAACCTGTCCATACTGAAGAATAATAAGGCGAAAGCGATTCGTTTTTCCACACTGGATGCGATCTGCAAAGCGCTGGATTGTCAGCCGGGGGATATTTTGGAATACTCGCCTGATGAGGAATCATAATGAAAGATTTTTTGAAAGACCAATTCGGCGTTATCGCGCCGGTGACACTTTTGTATGCTGTTCTCTATGCATTCTGCACCTTTAAGAACAGCGCGGGAGTGACCTTCCCTTTTTTTATCGCAGGAAGCTTCTTGTATTTGTGCTTCTGCTTGTCAAAGGCAGGACTTACCTTGCGACGAGGCAGCGTCTTCTATATGGCGGCAATGATGCTTCTGGCAGTTGCCACCTTCTGCACCGGAGACTTAAGGATCATCGCGATGAACAAGACAGGGATCTTCTTCCTGATGATGAGTATGCTGTTTGAGCAGTTTTACGACACAGGCAGATGGAACCTGCCCAAGTACTTAAGGAGTATGCTTGAAATGATCTTCAGAGGTCTCGGAAGGATCGAGCGCCCCTTCGAGGACGGAGCCGAGTACCTTAAGAAAAAGCCCGACGGCGGCGACCGCAGGGTATGGTACGGCCTCCTTGGCTTCCTGATCGCAGTTCCTCTGGTGATCGGTGTGATGTTTCTCTTATCCGGCGCGGATGCGGTGTTCCGCAGCGTGACCGACAGGTTCTTCGCACAGCTTAACGTAAGCAATATCTTAAATGTGATCTTACGTATCGCTCTTATCTTTTTTGCCTCCTACACTTTTCTTTCGATTCTCCTGGAAAAGAGCATCAAAGAGGAAGTGGAGGATCGTAAGACCGGTGAGCCCGTCTTCGCGATCGTCATCACCGGCATGTTGACAGTCATGTATCTGGTATTCTCCGTGATCCAGATCCTGTTCCTCTTCGTCGGCAGAATGCAGCTTCCCGCAGGCTACACCTACGCAGCCTACGCCAGGGAGGGCTTCTTCCAGCTTCTGGCAGTCAGCATTTTAAATCTGATCATCGTGCTGATCGGTTTGAACCGGTTCAAGGACAGCAAGGTGCTGAAAGTGATTCTGACAGTAATGTCATTCTGCACCTTCATCATGATCCTCTCAAGCTTCATCCGCATGATCATGTACATCCGCTATTATTACCTGACCTTCCTTCGCATCTTTGTGCTGTGGGCTCTGGCAGTGCTCTTTGCCCTGTTTGTGGGCGTGGTGATCAACATCCTCCGCGCAAACTACCGCCTGTACACCCACGGCGTGGTCGTTGTAACACTTCTGTACCTCGTGCTTGCCTTCGGACATCCGGACTACTGGATCGCCAAAGTAGGTGTGGCCAACAGCCCCGAGCACAAGCAGACCGTGGAAGAGGGAGACTTCTTCTTAAACGAGGTGCCCTTCACCGACTACAGCATTCTCGCCGGGACCTGCTCAGACGCAGCGCCGGTGATCATCCCCTATCTTGAGGAGATCGGCGGCGGGGACGCGGCAGACGACGAGTACTCGATCTTCAGCTATGTGAGCAATTCCTACATGGCAGGACTTCGAGAGGAATGTAAGGATTACGGGCTCCGCTCCTTCAACGTGGCCAGACATATGGCACTGAAGCAGGCCGAGAAGATCGGGGGCATCTATCCGGCTCCCTCGGAGGATGTACAATGAGTTTTTTGAAAAAATTAGTAAGATCCGTGCTGGCGGACAGCCTGATATGCGCCGCAGCACTTTTTATCTTAAGTCAGCTTCTGAAGGTATTCGGACTGGCATTCCGGGCGATCGTTGCAGAGACCTGTGTCCTGCTCATAGCAGCGGGCATTATCATCGGTATCTTCCAGCTCATCTTTAAGATCAGACGTACCGCAGTGCGTGTCATTGTACTGGTGCTCACCTGCATTCTTCTGATCGTGTCGACGCCCTACGCGTTTCTGTTCGCAGCCTTTGCCCATGTGCCTGAGCACGTGGTGGAGCGCGACGGTCACAAGTACGTTGCGGAGGTTCGGGGCTTTATCGGCACCGATGTAAAGTACTACGATTCTAAGGGTCCCCTGCTTCGCGGCACACAGCTGAAGATCTACGAGGACTACGGCAAGGGCGGCTTCGATCCCATCGATAACCGCTACGGTTACGAGTATACCCCCGTGAGTGTCAGATACTACGACGATGCCGGAAACATCGTCTACAGCAAAAACCTGAATCAATAGTCAAAATAACGAAGAAATGAACGCTTTTTGGCGTTTTTGCCCCAATAACCCTTTGACAAGTTATATAGTAGGGGTGTAGAATGCTACATAAGTATTTCAGTACGCAGAAAGGAGAAGAATGTATGTTTAAGAGTGATCTTTCAACCTGTTGCTGTTGCATGTGTTGTTGTCGAATGTTGAACTCCCGGGCATGTTGTTGCGGTCCGCTGCATTCGTCTGCTTTATGCTGCACTGATGTGTAACAGAGACGATCTTGCATGTACGCAGTTGCCCGGGAGCATATTCCGCGGCAACTGTTTTTTTTGCCCGCAGGGACTTGCGATACAAAAACAGAATCTGCAGGCAATATCTCATATTTAGTAATACATATACTGATTTGAAAAGAGGTAGAGACATGAAAAAGACAAATTTCTTCAAGAAACTGGGAGCAACCCTCCTGACACTTACTCTGGCAGCAGCTTCTCTGGCAGGCTGCGGCGCCAAGAACGATACCATCTACAGAAGCGTAGATGAGATCAAGAAGAGCGGTACCGTCAACATCGGTGTTTTCTCCGACAAGAGCCCCTTCGGCTATGTGGATGAGAACGGTGAATACCAGGGCTACGATGTATACTTCGCAGAGCGCATCGGTCAGGACCTGGGCGTAAAGATCAATTACGTTTCCACCGAGGCAGCCAACCGTATCGAGTACCTGCAGACCGGCAAGGTCGATATCATCCTTGCTAACTTTACAGTAACTCCCGAGAGAGCACAGGAAGTTGATTTCGCACTTCCCTACATGAATGTAGCACTCGGCGTTGTTTCTCCCGACGATGCAGTGATCTCCGACCTCAGCGAGATCGGCGCGGATGACGAAGTGATCGTTATCTCCGGTACCACCGCAGAGACCTATCTTGAGAAGCATCATCCCGAGATCAAGCTTCAGAAGTATGACGCTTACGCACAGGCCAAGACCGCTTTTGAGAACGGCAACGGCGTGGCATGGGCTAACGACAACACCGAGGTAATCGCTTTTGCCATTGACAATCCCGGTTACACCGTAGGCATTCCTTCCCTGGGCAGCGCAGACACCATCGCAGCTGCAGTGACCAAGGGCAATGAGAGCCTGTTAAAGTGGTTAAACGATGAGATCAAGGCACTGGGCAAGGAGAACTTCTTCCACAAGGCGTATGAGGCAACTCTCCTTGACACCTACGGCGCAGATTATGAAGACACCCTGGTCGTAGAGGGCGGCGGAGACGCAGCAGAAGCGATCGCACCTACTGAAAACAGTGTGATCACCATCGCAGCATCCACCACTCCTCACGCAGAGATCCTTGCTGAGGCAGCTAAGATCCTGGGAGAGAAGGGCTGGACCTTAAAGGTTACCGAGTTTGAAGATTATGTACAGCCCAACCTGGTAGTAGAGTCTGGCGAGTTCGATGCAAACTATGTAGAGCATGTTCCTTACCTTAACAGCTTTAATGAGGAGCAGGGTACACACCTTGTAAATGCGGGCGGCATTCACTATGAGCCCTTCGGAATCTATCCCGGCAAGAAGAGCAGCCTGGCTGATATTGCAGACGGTGATTCAATCGCGGTTCCCAATGATACAACAAATGAAGCCAGAGCGCTTTTACTTCTTCAGGACAACGGTTTACTTAAGTTAAAGGACGGCGCAGGACTTACCGCAACAGTAAA
>JAZULD010000073.1:0-19926 GCA_045643625.1 Acetatifactor sp.
AGCATCCCGTGAAGGGATGCTTTTTTTGCATGTCGAGGTCCCGAGGGGACCTCGAACCCGGGGTTCGGTCTACGCTTCGCTTCGGGTACAGCAATTTTTACCACAGCTATTACAATAGGGACAGCCCACACAGGGCTGTCCTTTTTTCTTGGCGCGGTACAGGTAGAGGAGGGCGGGAATGACCGCCGCTAAGATGAGTAAGATGATTACGATATTGGTTATCATTTGGCAATACCTGTATCCTTTCTGCTGCCTCTCATGCAGAGAACTGCGATGACAGCGACGATGCATGCTGCAGCGATCACGCCGCCCACAAAGCCGGACCCGATATGACCGGTGGTGAGCAGGGTGCCGATCTGATAAACAAGGAAACCGATGAGGAAACCGACGGAGAGCTGGAAGGCGATGGCACCGGCAAGCCATTTGCCGGACTTCATCTCCGCACGCATGGCGCCGAGGGCGGCAAAGCAGGGAGGGGTGAAGAGATTGAACATAAGGTAGGCAAGTGCGGCAGCTTTAGTGAGGCCCATGACGGCCGCAACCTCACTGCCGCCGCCGATCAGTGCAAGCTCCTCGGTGTCAATAAAGTTGGTGATGCAGAAGACGGTGGCAAGGGTACCGACCACATTTTCTTTAGCGATAAAACCGGTGATAGCGGCTGCGGCACACTGCCAGCTTGCGAAACCGATGATGGGAATCAGGAGAGTCGCAAAGGGTGATGCGATCACAGCCAGAATGGAGTCGGAGCCGTTTTCGGCAGCCACTGCCAGGGTGGGGGTGAAGCTTGCCATGATCTGCACGATGGTGTTGCAGACTAAGATGATGGTGCCCGCCTTGACGATGTAGGCCTTGCCTCGCTCCAACATGGAGAGAACCGCAAGCTTCAGGGAGGGAACCTTGTAGGAGGGAAGCTCGATCAGGAAGTAACTCTTCTGATACTGTGCGCCGGTGATCTGTTTGATCAGCAGAGCGCCGATCAAGATGATTAAAATGCCGACAAAATACATAAGGGGGCCGATCCATTTGGAGTCCGGGAAGAAAGCGCCGGCAAAAAGTGCGATCACCGGAAGCTTGGCGCCGCAGGGCATAAAGGTGCAGAGCATGGCGGTGGCTCTGCGCTCACGCTCGTTTTTGATGGTGCGGCAGGCCATGATGGCGGGAACGCCGCAGCCGGTGCCGAGCACCATGGGAATGACGGATCTGCCGGAGAGTCCCACCTTCTTGAAAATAGGGTCAAGCACAACGGTGGCTCTCGCCATGTAGCCGCAGTCCTCCAGGAGGGCAATCAGGAAATACATTACCATGACCAGGGGCAGGAAGCCTACCACGGCGCCAACGCCGCCGATGATGCCGTCCACGAGGATCGCCTGCAGGAAAGGAGAGGCGTTTTCCACAAGACCTGCGACCCATTCCTGAAAGACTTCGATCCAGCCGGTCAGAATATCTGCAAGCCACGTACCGACGGTTGACTGCGAAATGAAAAAGACGAGCCACATGATACAGGCGAAGATCGGAATGCCAAGCAGGGGATGGGTGATGAAGCGGTCGATGGTATCGTAGACATTGGGTTCTTCGGAAGATACCCTTCGGACTTCGACTGCGGAGACGAGGCCTGCCACAAAGGCAAAACGTGCTCGGTCTGCCGCTTCTGCCGCCTGTTTATCGTTTGCGTCATAGGGTGCGGGGACAAAAGGAACAGTTTGTTTGCTGCCCGCCACGGCGATCGCTGTCTCCATCAGTTCCGCAAGACCCTCGCCGGAGGTGGAAGTAGTCTTGATCACGGGGCAGTGAAGCTTCGCGGACAGAAGCTTCTCATCGATGGTTGTATCGTTTTTTACATTGATATCGCTCTTGTTCAGCGCAACGACCACGGGAATGCCAAGTTCCAGAAGCTGGGTGGTGAAAAAGAGGCTGCGGCTTAAATTAGTGGCGTCCACGATATTGACGATCACATCGGGGTTGCCGCTTCGCACATAGTCTCCGGTGATGCTCTCCTCTGAGGTGAAGGGGGAGATGGAGTAGGCGCCGGGAAGATCGACGGCGATCACCTCAAGACCTTTCGGAACGTATTTCTTTTTGACAGTGTGTTCCTTCTCGGAGACTGTCACGCCGGTCCAGTTGCCAACATGTTCGTTGCGGCCCGTCAGGGCGTTGTACATGGTGGTCTTGCCGGAATTTGGGTTTCCTGTCATTGCAATTCTCATATTTTTCGATCCTTTCTGTAGAACAATAAGTTAACCGCGGTCAACTCCACGGTAAAAATAAATGTGCCGCCGGGCACAAGTATTTTTGAAAAAGCATGGAAGCGTAAAAGAGGGACAGCGATGCCCTCCCGGCTATACCTCGATGGCATCCGCCAGGAAACGGTCCAGGTTGTATCTGGTGTCCTTAATGGAGACTACCAGTCCGGAGCGCCTTCTGGAGATCACGGAGACCATTTCGCCGCTGTAGCAGCCCAGTGAAAAAAGAAACGCATTCAGCTCCTCATCCTCGGTGCCGATCTTCTCGACCTTGTATGATTTGCCTTCCTCGGCAACAGAAAATAAGCTCACGATAACCCCTCCTCTCTGGTTGGTTAACTTCGGTTAACAATGTTATTGTAGTTAACCAATGTTAACTTGTCAAGCCTTTTTTTCAAAAATATCGCTGATTTACAGGGGAAAAGAAGGGTTGACTGTTGTATACGAGACAGTGGTATTATATAATGTTTACAGCAAAGGACTGTTTTAAAACAGGATAGATTGAGAGACAAGCATATGATTTTACAAGAATCCGGTGAAATGTATCTGGAGAGCATTCTGGTGCTCAGCAAGAAGATGAATATCGTCAGATCGGTAGATGTGGCGGAGGAAATGAACGTGTCCAAGGCGGCTGTCAGCAGAGCTATGGCGAAGTTAAAAGAGGATAAATACCTGATCATAGACGACTCCGGCTACATCGCTCTGACCGAGAAGGGACATGAGATCGCTGACAAGATCTATGAGAGGCATACCATCCTTACCAAGGTCCTGATCTCCCTTGGAGTGGATCCCGAGACCGCGGCAGAGGATGCCTGCAAGATCGAGCATGACTTAAGCGACGCATCTTTTGATGCTATCAAGAGGCACATTCAATGATCAGAGAATTCTGCAAATATGTATTTCAGAATATTCTCGGAATGATCGGAGTGTCCCTGTATATTCTGGCGGACACTTTTTTTATCTCCAGAGCAGCGGGCGCAAACGGCATGACGGTCCTGAATCTGTCGCTGCCGGTGTACGGCGTCATCTTTGCGCTGGGCGCCATGATCGGCGTGGGCTCGGCCACCAGATTCACCATTTTAAGGGCCGGGGGCAAAGAGGAGGAAGCGAAGCGCTACTTCTTTAACGGTCTGATCTGGATCCTGTTGATCAGCATTCCCTTTATCCTGGCGGGCATCTTCTGCCCGAAAAATGTGGTGGCACTGATGGGCGGCGATGCGGTGATCTCGGAGATCGGCAAGAGCTACTTCGGGATCTTCATGATCTTTACGCCCTTCTTCATGATTAATTCACTCTTTGGCGCATTCACCCGAAATGACGGTGCGCCGGGCACGGCGATGCTGGCGACTCTGTCGGGAAGCCTGTTCAACATCGTGTTCGACTACCTGCTCATGTTCCCGTTGGGTCTGGGCTTTGCGGGCGCAGCGCTGGCTACGGGCTGTTCCCCCATCGTGGGCATTCTGATCTGTTCCACACATATTTTGGGACCTAAAAGCGGCGTAAAGCTTGCGGCAGGCAGGCTGTCAGTCAAGAGACTTTTCAGATCCTGCCAGCTTGGTATCTCGGCTTTTGTCGGCGAGATGTCAGGCTCAGTGACCACGCTGGTGTTCAATTTTCTGATCCTTGCGCTGGCGGGCAATGTGGGCGTTGCGGCCTACGGCGTGGTGGCCAACCTCTCTGTGGTTGCGGCTGCTATCTTCAACGGCGCGGCCCAGGGCAGCCAGCCCCTGATCTCCAAGTATTACGGCGCAGGACAGAAAAAAGAGGAGACGAGCATCCTGAAGATGGGCGTAGTCTTAAGTCTTCTGATCTCTGCGGCACTGTTTCTGGCAGTGTGGACCTTCACGACCCCCATCGCTTCGGTGTTCAACAAGGAGGGGGACCCTGTGCTTGCGGCCTATGCGTTTGACGGACTGCGGATCTATTTCGCGGGCTTCTTCTTCGCCGGCTTTAATGTGGTGGCGACCGGCTATTTCAGCGCTACCGAGCGCGCAAAGGAATCCTTTATTATTTCTATTCTTCGAAGTGTAGTGGCGATCATCATCTTTGCGGTGGTGCTCTCACGGAAGTTTGGCATGAACGGTGTGTGGAGTTCTTTCGCGGCGGCAGAGGGCCTGACCGCGTTGCTTACCGTGATCTTCCTGTATAAAGGGCGGAAGCGCAGGGCGGCATCGATTTAACATAGTGATACAGTAAGTGCCTCCCATCAGCAGCTTGTAACGGTACAATAGCAGCGAACGATAGAAGCGCAGGGCAGTGCGTGAGTGAAGGTAGAGAAAAGCAGTCGTAAACGCATTGGAGAAGCACATATACATATGAATATATCTATAGATGTGACATATATGTCATAATACACAGGAGACCTTATGGAGACCGGTATTCAGGTATCGAGTCTGCGGCCGTATCTGACCACAGCGGAAGAAGTTCGGGAAGCATTCGGACGAATCGCCGGGCTGAGTGTTAGGACAGTGCAGCTGCAGTGGATCGACAAAAAAGTAGCAGCGGAGGATATCGCCGCTGCTCTTCATAAATACAATTTACGATCTGTGTCCGTGCAGGATTTTTATACAGAGTTTTGTGCGGACAAGGAGTATTACATGGATCTGTGCCGCAAGACCGGAAGCAAGGACCTGACCTTGAGCCGCATTCCGGAGGAGTGGAGGAACCCTGCGGGCATTGAGCGCATGGCAGAGAGCCTTGCGAAGATAGCAGAGGAGCTTGAGGCAGAGGGCATGACGCTCTCTTTTCACCCCACCGCGCCGGATTACCGGGCGGTTGATTATGAGGCGGCAGAAGATACTCTCCTCGAAAGACTTCTTTCTAAGGTGCCGCAGATGAACATCTGCTTAGACCTGTATCACTGCAATAAGGCCGGACGCAGCATGGCAGAAATGCTTGAGCGTTACGCAGGCCGCGTGACCATGGTGCACTTTAAGGAGGGCAAAGTCCTGCCCGACGGAAGCGAGGTGTTAGTCCCTGCGGGACAGGGCGACATCGACTGGACGGGTGTAAAAAACGCCTGTCTTTCGACAGGCGTCACATATGCTTTTGCGGAGCAGGAGAAGTGGGACAGAGACCCTTACATCTGCTTGAAGGAAGCACTCTCCTTTATTCAATTGCTGCGGTAAGCAGTATATTTTTTGGCGAAGCAGATCTGAAGAAAACGCCTTGCCGTTTTGCAGACGATAGATCTGCAGATCGATCGGTTTATTCTTCGACCGAAGCTTCACGATCCTTCTTACAGCCAAGAAACATTGCCAGGCACACGGGCAGCAGGTAGAAGAGGATCAGATAATAACGAACATCACTTACGGGACCCATTAATGAGGTGGCAGCGGACAGCAGTGCAAGAAGCATTGCGTGGATGCCGCCTTTTTTGTTGCTCCAGAGGGCGTAGAACCAGGCGATGATGCACAGCCAGAACATGGCGCCGGTGGAGAATAACAGGCGGACGACGGGAATGTCGCGGTAGGAACAGAAGCGGATGCCCTTGTAGAACTCGTAGAGGGCGGGGAAGGCGGGACGACCGTACTCGGCCTGCCAGTCCGTGATATCAAAATATCGGTAGCCTGCGTGATCCTGCAGCACGGTGCCGGGGTACCAGGCCTGATAGGTGTTGTCCAGGAAAGAGCTTACGTAGGTGCCGGGATTCTGGACCAGTTTCTTAAACCAGAGGCCCAGGTATGTTCCCTTGTTGTCCATGATGGTGTCCATGTGAAGCCAGAAGGAAGTCTTGATGTTGTCGGCGATGATGGGATCGTAGGTGTAGATCATCTCCTCGTCGATAGCGTTGTACAGAAGCTCAAGCTCCTCGGGGGTGAAGGCGCCGGGACCCTTGTCGATGTAGAGGCGGGCCAGCTGCTGGAAGGGCACGCTCAAGGCCTCGGCGGTGTTGCTCTTGGGAGCGTCAAGCGCCATGATCAGGCCGTTGTTGACTACCAGGTAGGTGAGGATGACTGCGGCAAAAAAGATGAGCTGCTGTTTGCGCTTACGGCGGACAGCGATCAGGCTGTAGATCGTGAAGACAACTACGCCGTAGATCACATTTTTGCGAAGCAGGCAGGAGAGCGCAAGCCACAGCGCCGCGAAGATCAGGCGGGAGAGTGCCACAGGGCGGTCGGCCTCGGTATCCTCGTAGATCTCGTAGAGCATCACCACTGCCACAAGCAGTACTGCGTAGCACAGAACGTCCTTGGTGGTGGACATGGTGAACATGACAACGGGAGGGCAGAGCGCGTAGAAAAGGAAGCCGATCAGGGTGATGACCTTGGAGGCGGTGCGCTTGTAGACGAACTTCAGGGTGTAGCCGAAGCATGCCGCGCAGCAGAGCATCTGGAATGCGCAGTACAGGAAGATGCCGAAGGTCAGGTCCACATCGCGCAGGTGATAGCCGACAGTGATGAGACCGCCGCCCACGATGGTGTGGATCAGAGGATGATGGGCGTTGAAGGGCACTTCTTTGTACATGATCTGAGGCAGCTGATTGCCCATGTCGTAGTTGTAATAGCCGGGGTAGCAGCCGATGAGCAGGATCATGTAGATCACTGCCAGGGCTAAGAAGGACCACAGCGCAAGATATTTTAACCCGGGCAGGTCACCTGTCACGGCGCGGTCCGCACCGACCTTGTCAAAGAGACCGAACAGCAGGTAAAAAACTAAGAAAAACACTGCCCAAAGCGCCAGTCCCGCCACGATGCACATGGGGCCGTTTAACATGCCGATCTTCGATAAAAACCGGTGTACGGAGGTCTGATAGCGCATGCTGCTCTGCCAGCCGGCCACTTCTAAGAAGGCCAGCAGGAAGGATAAAAGCGCGAGGATCACGGTTTTGGAACGGGTCAGTGATTTGAAAGAGAACATAAATGACTCCTTTGAACGTAAATGTGAAAACTACCTTAAAATTACCATAAAACACAGGTGATTGCAAGGCGGCCTGCCGCATGCTACAATAAACGAAAGCGCATGACGCAGCTTAAGTTAAGGAGGGAAAGGTATCCCATGAGGAACGCATTCGGCGATAAGATCAGAGAAAATATCATGAAATACTGGGTGCTTTTTTCTGTGGTGCTTCTGTTTGCGGCAGCCTTCCTTGCGGACGCTCCCGGGCAGATCTTTGCAGGGCTTAAGGAGATCGTGATCTCCAGAGACGCCCTGATCACGGACTATTTTCTGCTTGCGGGCAAGGGCGCGGCATTTTTTAACGCGGGAGTCGTGCTCCTCATCTGCACCGCGCTTGTGATGATCTACAGGATCCCCTTTACCGGCCCCACGCTGGCGGCTCTTTTTATGAATGCGGGCTTCGCCCTCTGGGGCAAAAATCCTGTGAATATTCTTCCGGTGCTCTTCGGTACTTACCTGTACTCCCGGCTGCACGGCCATCACTTCGGCCGCTACATTTACACTGCTTTGTTCGGTACCTGCCTGGCGCCTCTGGTGACGGAGCTTGTGTACCTGCTTCCTTTTTCACATGTTGTCAATCTGGTGCTGGCGGCACTTGCGGGCATTCTGGCGGGATTTCTTCTGTCCCCGCTGTCCATGCACACCACCTCCATGCACATGGGCTACAACCTGTTCAACGTGGGCTTCTCCGCGGGCATTCTGGCATTTGTGATCGTGTGCGTGCTGCGCTCCTTCGGCTATGAGAGCAAAACTGCGCTTCTGTGGCAGGAGGGAAGAAGTATTCCGGTTCTTATCGGTTTATATGTGTATATCCTGCTGACTTTCCTCGTCGGTCTGTGGACAGAAGGCGGCAGTTTCAAGAAACTGGGCCGCATTATGAAGCGTCCCGGACGTGCGGTGACTGATTTTGCCCTGATGGACGGCCCCGGTGCCACACTGATGAACATGGCTCTGGTGGGCGCGGTCGGTCTCACCTATATTCTGGTTGTGGGCGGCGACCTGTCCGGTCCCGTGGTGGGCGGAATCCTGATGATGATGGGCTTCTCGTCCTTCGGCGCACATGTAAGAAATTATCTGCCGGTACTTGCCGGCGTCTTCGGATATTCCCTGATCAGCCGCTACGGCACCCTGCAGCCCGGCATTCAGCTGGCAGCCCTCTTCGGCGTGGGTCTTGCACCCATTGCGGGACAGTTCGGCGTGATCGCAGGTCTTCTGACCGGCATGCTGCACACGGCAGTGGTTATGTGTACCTCGGGCATCTACGGAGGATTGAACCTGTACAACAACGGTTTCAGCGCAGGCTGGGTGGCGATCGTCATGGTGCCGGTGCTGGAGAGTTTTATCAAGAGATTTAAAGATAAAAAGGAGCGATAAAGCAGACAGCGGAGCTCGTTGACAGAGCGGAAACAGAGAGGAGCAAAAATGGAGCATTCAGAGAAGAAGGTCGCCAAGATCATAGAAGAACTGACCATGTATTTTTTTGCCGCGGGAGCGGACAGGATCGAATCCGGCATCTCCAGGGAGAAGGACCGGATCGTCATAGAATTTACTTCGAACTACCTGCCTGAGTACAGGGATCGTTTCGATCAGCTGGACAAGGCATTCCACGAGCCAAAGAACGAGGGCATCGAGGATTACTACTGGGAACTGGCGGGCTCCGGCGACCCCGGCGAGAGCAGTCAGCTGACTTTACTGGGAATGATGGTGGACGACGCGCAGATGGAGATCACCGACGCGCAGGTCCGCTTGAAATTATATAAGGAGACCGCAGAGGCCTCCCACAAAGAGACAAAAGGCAAGGAGCGTCAGGGATTTTTCTTCCACGGAAAACACGCGCGCCCCGGCAAGGAGGACAAATGAGATACATCTATCCACAGGGAAAAAAGAAGGCATTGACCTTCAGCTACGACGACGGACAGGCTTATGACAAAAAACTGTTGGAGATCTTCAACACCCATGGCTTAAGGGGCACCTTCCACTTAAATTCCGGCACACTTGACGGCAAGACCGCTGAGGGTGAGGATTTCATGAAGGCAGAGGAAGTCAAGGCATTTTACGCAGGACATGAGGTGGCTTGCCACGGCGTACAGCACAAGAACCTGCCCACCATTCCCCGCCAGCAGATGATGGTGGAGATCGCAGAGGACAGAAAGGCACTGGAGCAGATCACAGGAGGCATGGTCTTCGGTATGTCCTACGCATTCGGCAACTATAACGCAACCGCCAAGGAAGTACTTAAGTCCGTTGGCATCAAATATTCCCGCACCGTTGCGGCAACCAGAGGTTTTTATCCTCCCGCAGATTTCCTGGAGTGGCATCCTACCTGCCATCATGACGGCAATCTCTTAGAGCTTGGCGACAAGTTCCTGGATGTTCCCGGCTATATTGAGCTGCCCTTAATGTATGTCTGGGGCCACAGCTTTGAGTTCGGCCGTTCAAAGGACTGGAGCGTTATGGAGGCCTTCGCCGAGAAAATGTGCGGCAAGGACGACATCTGGTACGCAACCAACGTGGAGATCTGCGACTACATTCAGGCAACCAGAAGCCTTGAGTTCTCCGCAGATTCCAGGACCGTGCACAACCCTACCGCCATCAGCGTGTGGATGGAGCTTTCCGCAGATAAGACCATCGTGCTTGCGCCCGGCGAGACCGTATATCTTGGATAAGAGGAACGAAAAAATGGCAAGTGAAATTACCCTGATCGGAGAAGAGGCCTACAGAGCGGCCAAGGAGATCATAGAGGCAGCGCAGTTAAAAGAAGGACAGCTCTTCGTGGTTGGCTGCTCCACCAGCGAGGTGGGCGGCGCACGCATCGGCACTTTCTCAAGTCCCGAGCTGGCAGAGGTGGTCTTCGGCGGCATCTATCAGGCGACCCAGGAGGCAGGCGTCTACCTGGTTGCGCAGTGCTGCGAGCACCTGAACCGCGCCCTGATCTTGGAGGAGAGCGCCGCAGAGAAGTACGGCTATGATATCGTGAATGTTGTGCCCCAGCCCAAGGCGGGCGGCTCTTTTGCCACCGCAGCCTACAAGGCCTTCGAGAGCCCCGTGGCAGTGGAGCACATTAAGGCTCACGCAGGCATGGACATCGGCAGCACCCTGATCGGTATGCACTTAAAGGACGTTGCGGTGCCCGTGCGCATCCGCACCACCCATATCGGCGACGCTTATGTAGTCTGCGCCCGCACCCGTGCGAAGTTCATCGGCGGCAGCAGGGCGATCTACGACGAGAACATGCTGTAATCCACAAAAAGACACAAAAAAGCCTTGGTACCATCAAGCGATGATATCAAGGCTTTATTATTTTACACTATTTCCGAGCTGCGTCCTCGATCAGCTTCATGATCTTGGAAACGGAATCCAGCTGGCTGCTTGCTGCCATGGCGTCCTTGTAGCTCTGTCTGGTGAAGTAGAGCTCGTGGACCTTGTCCACCAGGAGAGAGGGAGTCAGATTCTCCTCGTCGATGACCATGGAGAAGCCCTGGGACTCGAAGCTCTTGGCATTTAAGATCTGATCGCCGCGGCTGGAGGCTGCGGGAAGAGGGATCAGAATGTTGGGCTTCTGCAGAGCCAGAAGCTCGCAGATCGCGTTGGCACCCGCACGGCTGATCACCAGGTCTGCCATTGCAAACAGATCCTTCAGCTCGTCGGTGATGTACTCAAACTGCTTGTAACCCTTCATGTCCAAGAGCAGATTGTCCATCTTGCCCTTGCCGCACAGATGCACTACCTGGAAGTCGACCAACAGTCTGGGAAGTGCCTGGCGGACCGCCTTGTTCACATTGGCTGCGCCCAGGCTTCCGCCGATGACCATGATCACGGGGATGTTCTCCTCAAAACCGCACATCTTAAGACCTGCGGCCTTATCGCCCTTGCTGAGCTCGCTGCGGATGGGGGAACCGGTTAAGACTGCCTTGCCCGCGGGAAGGGTCTTTAAGGTCTCCGGGAAGTTGCAGCACACATTCTTCGCTACGGGAATGCAGAGCTTGTTGGCAAGACCGGGAGTCATGTCGGACTCGTGGATGATGCAGGGGATCTTCAGAGTGGCAGCGGCGCGCACAACGGGAACGCTGACAAAGCCGCCCTTGGAGAATACCACATCGGGCTTGAATTTCTTCAATGCTTTGCGTGCCTCGGCAAAGCCCTTGAGCACGCGGAAAGGATCGGTGAGATTCTTGGCATCCATGTATCTGCGGAACTTACCTGTGGAGATTCCGGTGTAGGGAATGTCAAGATCTGCGATCAGTTTTTTTTCAATGCCGTCGTAGGAACCGATGTATTCGATCTCGTAGCCTGCCTCGCGCAGTGCGGGCAGCAGAGCGATGTTGGGGGTCACATGACCCGCGGTTCCGCCTCCGGTGAGTACGATTCTCTTCATGAAGGTGAGGTCCTTTGCTTCAAAAAATTAGATCATGGACTCCAGTGCCTTGGCAAGCTGGTCGGGGCAGGAAGTTGACTTGAAACCGCAGCGGATACCCTTTAAGCGAGCGATCGCATCTTCGGGAGCCATGCCCTTTACCAGAGCTGCGATACCCTGAAGGTTGCCGTTGCAGCCGCCGTAAAACTGTACGGAATCGATCACGCCGTCCTTTAACTCAACATCGATAGCGGAGGCACAAGTGCCTTTGGTCATATATCTCATAGTAATTCCTCCTGTAGACTTTTTTGGTTAACGCTGATTATAACATTTTTCGGGGGCGTTTGCAATGTGGCATCCTGTGAAAAAAAGCCCGCGGCAAGGCGCTTTTTTCGTAAAAACAGGGAAAAAATTGGATATTTGCGCGCGGGTATGATATACTGACGGGTAGAGCTTTTAATTACAGTGCGCTGCGGACGCGGCGCGGAAAAGAGGACAACATGAGATACTGTGGCGACCACGTGGAAGACATCAAGATTGCATATATCGGCGGCGGTTCCCGCGGCTGGGCCTGGACTTTTATGACCGACCTTGCGATGGAATCCGCTATTTCAGGTACCATCTGCCTGTATGATATCAACAAGGAGGCGGCAAAGGCCAATGAGACCATCGGCAACCGTTTAAAGGACGAGCCCGGTGCCTGCGGCAAGTGGGACTACGTTGTAGCCGACAGTTTACAGGAAGCGCTCACAGGCGCTGATTTCGTAGTCATCTCCATCCTGCCCAAGACCTTTGACGAGATGGCAGTTGACGTTCACATGCCCGAGAGACTGGGCATCATCCAGCCCGTAGGCGACACTGCAGGTCCCGGCGGTATCATGAGAGCACTTCGTACCCTGCCCATGTTCGCAGAGATCGCAGAGGCAGTGAAGGCATACAGTCCCAATGCATGGGTCATCAATTACACCAATCCCATGTCCATGTGCGTGAAGACTCTATACACTGTTTTCCCCCGGATCAAGGCCTTCGGCTGCTGCCACGAGGTATTCGGCGTGCAGAAGATGCTTGCCCGCATCGCTGAGGACGAGCTTGGTCTGACCGGACTTGAGAAGGACGACATTCAGGTCAACGTTCAGGGTATCAACCACTTCACCTGGTTTGACTACGCAAGCTGCAAGGGCATCGATCTGATCCCCGTTTACGACAGATATATCGACAAGCACTTTGAGGAGGGCTTCACCGATTCCAAGGATACCTGGATGAACTCCCCCTTCAGCTGTGCGCACAGAGTAAAAATGGACCTGTTCAAGAAGTACGGCCTCATCGCCGCTGCAGGCGACAGACATCTGGTAGAGTTCCTGCCCGGCAATGACTATCTTGACTGTCCCGAGACCGCTGCAAAGTGGAAGTTCAATCTGACCAGCGTTGACTGGAGAAAAGAAGAGCTGAAGGAGCGTCTGGCTCGTTCCGCACGTCTCCTTGCAGGTGAGGAGCACATCGAGCTCAAGCCCACCGGCGAGGAAGGTATTCTCCTGATCAAGGCACTCTGCGGTCTGACCAGAGTGATCAGCAATGTAAACGTGCCCAACACCTTAGGCCAGATCGGCAATCTGCCCAGAACCGCTGTGGTTGAGACCAACGCTGTTTTTGAGAGAGACGCGATCCGCCCCGTAATGGCAGGCGAGATCAAGGAAGATGTGAAGGCACTGATCATGCCTCACGTTGAGAACCACGAGAGAATCGTTAAGGCTGCTCTGGACGGAGCCAAGGACTTCGACCTGATCGTGGAAGCTTTCATGGAGGATCCCCTTGTAAAGGGCCGCGCATCCGAGGAGGATGTACGCGCACTGGCAGCCGACATGATGGCAGCAACCCTGTAAGAAAGATCAGAAGCGGACGACCCGCGGCAGTGAGCCTGCAGCCGAAAAGGTAATGATCCGCGGCGGCGCGGCGCATTTGCCTTCGCCCGCAAGAATATAAGGAGTACAAAATGAAGCTTGCAAGTGCATTATCCGAGCGCTCCGACCTGCAGAGAAGACTCTCTGAGTTAAGCGTTCGTCTGAACAATAACGCCAAGGTACAGGAGGGCGAGAAGCCCGCGGAGGATCCCGCAGAGCTCCTTAGCGAGATGGACAGAGAGTACACCCGTTTAGAGGAGCTGATGGCGAAGATCAATCTGACCAACAGCGCCACCGTGGCAGACGGCAGGACCCTCACCGAGATGATCGCAAGAAGAGACTGCTTAAAGCAGAGGATCTCAGCACTTCGAAGCTTTCTTGACCGCTCCAGCCAGAAGGTAGACCGCTATGCCAAGACTGAGATCAAGATCCTTAGCACCGTCGAGGTCTCAAGCCTGCAGAAGGATGTAGACAAGCTCTCCAAGGAACTCAGGGAGCTTGATGAGAAGATTCAGGAGCTGAACTGGACCACTGAGTTACTGTAACTCAAGATGGTAGTTTGAACGGGTGGACGTGATCTCCCGAGGCTGAGAATGAGTCTCACATCGTAGGTATGTCGGGCGCATACATGGCAAATGCCGGCACTGTTATGCCCAGCATCGTTACAACTGCATGCCGAGAGGCAGGATACAGGGTATTTTTATCACCTTATCGTCAGCGTTCAAATGAGGGTGGTGTAGGGGAGTCCCGTTCGGTTTTTTTGAAAAAAGATCCCGGAAGACCCGGCAGAATGATTTGTAAAAGATTTGCCTGAAAATATAAACACAGAGAGGATACAGTTATGAAGATCGTTCTTTTGGAAAGAGACAGCGTTGGCCGCGATGTGGCTGTGGACTGTTATAACGAGTTCGGCGAAGTCACCGTCTATCCCGACAAGGTGAGCGCAGCCGAGACCATGAAGAGAATCGGGGATGCGGACATCGTTATCTGCAACAAGTCCCCCATCAATGAGGAATCCCTGAAGGATTGCCCCAATGTCAAGATCGTGTGCGAGCTGGCAACCGGTTTTGACAACTGCGACCTTGCCTACTGCAAGGCAAGAGGCATCAAGGTTGCCAACGTAAGAGACTACTCCACCGCAATGGTGGCACAGCATACCCTGACCCTGGCACTTGCCATGAGCCAGAAGCTCTCCTTCTACGATGAGTACGTTAAGAGCGGTCAGTATGCGGCACAGGACAGCTTCTCCTACTTCGGAGAGCCCTTCCGCGAGCTGGACGGCAAGACCTGGGGCATCATCGGCATGGGCAACATCGGTAAGCGCGTAGCCAAAATGGCTGAGGCCTTCGGCTGCAAGGTGATCTTCCACTCCGTGACCGGCAGAAGCACCGTCACCGAGTATGAGCAGGTGGATTTCGACACATTGCTTTCCGAGAGCGATATTCTCTCCCTGCACTGTCCTCTGACCGATATCACCAGAGACCTGATCGATGCGGCAGCACTGAAGAAGATGAAGAAAACAGCGATCCTTTTAAATCTGGCAAGAGGTCCCGTTGTCAACAACACCGACCTCTACGAGGCACTCCTTGCAGGCGAGATCCAGGCAGCAGGCCTTGACGTTCTGGAGAAGGAGCCCATCACCGCTGAGAATCCCCTGTCTAAGATCACTGACAGCAGACGCCTGATCATCACACCTCACATCGGCTGGGCAAGTGTGGAAGCCCGCACCCGCTGCGTGGAGGGTGTATATCTTAACATCGCCGCTTTCTTAAAGGGCGAGGACCGCAACGTGGTCAACGCGTAAGCGGCAGAATAGAAGCATCGGCCTATAAACGGCGCAGCAAAAAGCTCCCGAGAGTACGGACTGCGTCGCAAGAGGACAAGGAGAGAAAACAATGATTGAAAAATTAAGAGATTACATCGTCAGCCTTGCAGACAAGGAGAACCTGATCGGCAAGCTGGCTAAGATTTTTGTAAAATACGAGGAGATCATCACCTACCTGATCGTGGGCGGCCTGACCACCGTTGTGTCATGGGCGGCAATGTTCCTGGCAAGCTTTATCTTCTTCGGCAACCCCACCTACCCCACACCCTTCCAGAATGTGGTCTTAAGCGTAGTCAACTGGGTAGCCGGCGTTATCTTCGCGTATTTTACCAACCGCAAATACGTATTCAAGAGCACCGAGCCCATGCTGGGCGAGATCCCCAAGTTCGTGGGTTCCCGTGTGATCACCCTGGTACTTGACCTTGTGATCCGTCAGGTATTCGGCCTCCTCGGCGTCAACGTATACGTGACCACCATCGTATCCGCGATCCTGGTTATCATCGGCAACTACGTCTTCAGCAAGCTGTTTGTTTTCAACGGCAAGAAGGACGAGTAAGAGAAAAAAACCCCGTCTGAGATCTCTCAGGCGGGGTTCTTTTTTGCATTTTTAGATGTTTTTCACCAGTTCCTTGACCAGTGCTGCGGAGTGCTGGGCAGCTGCGCGCTCGAAGGTGGGATAGTCCATCTCGGCGGAGGAGTCTGCCTTGTCGGAGATGGCGCGGATCACAACGAAGGGAATGTTGTTCAGGTATGCGCCGTGTGCGATGGAAGCGCCCTCCATCTCTGCACAGTCACCGTGGAACTCGCTGATGAGCACATCCTTGACTGCGGGGGAGGAGATAAACTGATCGCCGCTGACAACGCGTCCGGGGATGCAGTTGATATCGGGGTTCACTTTTCTGCAGGTCTCGATCGCAAGGGAAGCCATGCGCTCGTCTGCCTTGAAAGCTACGGTGCCGATCTGGGGAACCTCGCCCTTGGCGTAACCGAAGATGGTCACGTCCATGTCGTGGTGGATGGCGTCGGTGGATACCAGAATGTCGCCGATGTCCAGCTTCGCATTCAGGCTGCCTGCCACGCCGGTGTTGATAATGTGGGTAACCTCAAAAAGGTCAGCCAGGATCTGTGTACAAAGTGCGGCATTGACCTTGCCGATACCGCAGCGCACAACTACGACGGAGGCGGCGTTTAAAGTGCCCTCATAAAAATCCATATTTGCCTTGCGGGTGATATTGCTCACCTGCATTGATTCCTTCAGCGCATCGACCTCAAGGTCCATAGCGCCGATAATTCCGATCTTGCTCATTTTTTCTTCCTCTTTCCCGGGGGATGCAGCCGCGAATGTTACGTTCTGCCGGCTTCGCCTGCCCCGCGTCGTTTTTCCCTTATTCGGGATACACCAGTCTGTCTTCCTTGATATCGTAGAGCACCTGCTCCAAATACTTCTTAGCCAGGTAGTTGGCCATGCCAAGGTTCATGTCCAGATAGTTGCCGCAGTCCTTGGGGGATGCGCCGGGCACCTCGTCCTTAAAGTCGCGGATGAACTCATACATTGCAACCATCAGCTCCACGATGTCGCGGGACTCGTAGTTGCCTGCAAGCAGCAGGTAAAAACCGGTGCGGCAGCCCATGGGGCCGAAGTAGATGGTCTTGTCCTTCCAGTCGGGATGATTGCGCAGATAGGTGGCAGCCAGATGCTCGATGGTGTGCATCTCTGCAGTGTTCATAACGGGCTCTTCGTTGGGGCTGGTCATGCGCAGGTCGAAGGTGGTGATCACCTGATCGCCAACGGTATCCTTGCGGGACACATAAACGCCGGGCTGCAGTTTGATATGATCAATGGTAAAGCTTGCGATTTTTTGCATGGGATCCTCCTGTGTTTGCGATTCGCCTCCCGCGTTGCGTAAGTCTATGCGGGAATCGTTTCTTGCTTTCCACGAAATTATATCAAAAAAAAGTGTGGGTTTCAATCGGGCATGACCGGAAGAAGTACAAATGCACTGCGGTAGGAGCGTTTTTTCAGGATCAGACCTGTATTCCGAAATTTTCTGCTTGACAAGTGACCATTTGGACACCATAATAACAAGGTAACCAATTGGTCACCTTGGAAGGGAGTCCGTAACATTAATGAACAACACACAATACAGTACAAGGGACAGGATCCTTGAGGGAGCCTTTGCGATGTTCTCCGAGAACGGGTACAAGGGCACGAACTTAAGGGACCTGGCAGCAGGTCTCGGCTTAAGCAAGTCGGCCCTGTATAAGCACTTTGACAGCAAGGAGGCCATCTGGAACGAGCTGGTCGACAATCTGGAACGCTACTACGAAGAGCGCTTCGGCTCCGTCACCGCTCCGCCCGTGATTCCGGAATCCTGCGAGAAGCTGCTCGGCATGACCCTCGGAATGGTGGGCGTCACCATCAGAGATCCCAAGATCATCCGCACCAGGAAGCTTCTGGCCGCAGAGCAGTACCGCGACGAGCGAACCGCCAGACTGGCAACCGGACATTTCCTGACAGGCCTGGAGGACATGTTCACCGCTGTTTTTGCCGGAATGATGGAGAAGGGGCTTTTGAAGAAAACAGATCCCGCCATGCTGGCTTTCGGCTACACCACCCCCATCAGCGCTCTGATCCATTTAAGCGACAGAGAGCCCGAGCGCATGGAAGAATGCGTGCAAAGGGTGGAGGTGTTTGCGAGATTTTTCATCGAGGAGCATAGAGTTCCAGAAGGCGAGCGAGAGCAGGAAGTGCCCGCATAACAAGCGAGAGCAGGAAGCGACCGCATAACGGTCTTGGACCGCGGCGCCATACAGAATATAAGGCATAAGGAGAACACACATGAAATTCAGAAAATTACTTGCAGCAGGGCTGATCGTCCTTGCGGCAATTCAGACAGCTGCCTGCGGCGGCAAAAAAGAGATCGCGGAGGACAAGCGTCCCACCGAGATCGTAGGCGAGGCCATCGACGTCCCCGCAAAGGGCGATACTGCCGAGAGCGGGCAGACTGCTGACACACAGGATACCGTGACTTCTGCACCCGCAGGAACCTCCGGAGCGACAGCGACCGAACAGCCCATGTTGCCCGGTCAGCTGCCTGTGAAGCCCGAACCCCACAGCGCGGCCTGCGACAGAGAATGCGCTTTTGCGGCAGAATTTGCCATTGAGCGCTTCATCGACCAGGTTCCCGACCTGACAAGGATCGAGGACAACACCGGCGAGTACGCATCCAAGGTGTTCCTGACTGCGCTTCGCAGAGTGACCGACGTCAGCTACATCGGCGTGGATGTTGAGGTGGCCGAGACCGGACTGACCCGCATAGGCGAGTGGGAGATCTACCACGTGGGCGATATGGCCGACACCGCCACTTTGCTTGTATCCATGGAGTTTCACGAGTATATTCCCGACCGTGCCATCGTCTACAGAGATGAGTGCGGTGAGTTACATTACTACTACATCACATTGAGCGGCGAGGACAACCTGCCGATCCTGTCAGAATAAGGAGGAGAGCGACATGCTTAGAATTGAACATTTAAACAAAACATACGGAGAGAAAAAAGCGGTGGACGACCTGACCCTCCATATCAAGCCCGGCGAGGTGTACGGCTTCATCGGCCACAACGGCGCCGGCAAGACCACTACCTTAAAGAGTATCGTGGGCATTCTTCATTTTGACGGCGGCGAGATCTTAATCGACGGCGATTCCGTGACCGCCGATCCCGTAAAGTGCAAGCAGAAGATTGCTTACATCCCCGACAACCCCGATCTGTATGATTTTATGACCGGCGTCAAGTATCTGAATTTTATCGCTGATATCTTCGGCATATCCGCAGCGGAGCGCAAGGAGAAGATCACCCTCTACGCCGACAAGCTGGAGCTTACCGGCGACCTTGCATCCCCCATCAGCTCCTACTCTCACGGTATGAAGCAGAAGCTTGCCATCATCGCAGCCTGGATCCATTCTCCCAAGCTGATCTTAATGGACGAGCCCTTCGTAGGCCTTGACCCCAAGGCAAGCTTCACCCTGAAGGAAATGATGAGAGAGCACTGCGACATGGGCGGCGCAATCTTTTTCTCCACCCACGTGCTTGAGGTTGCAGAGAAGCTCTGCGACAAGGTTGCCATCATCAAGGGCGGCAAGCTCATCGTATCCGGCACCATGGATGAGGTCAAGGGCAGCGAGAGCTTAGAGGAAGTATTCCTTGAGCTGGCAGAAGGCGAGGCGCAGTAATATGATCAAAACTCTGATGAAGAAACAGTTGATGGAACTGTTTCAATCCTACCTTTATGACAGCAAAAAAAAGCAGAACCGCAGCACAGCCGGTCTGATAATGATGGTGGTGCTTGGAGTTCTGGTATTCGGCGGATGCGGCGTGGCATTTTTCCTGCTGGCAGGCGGCCTGTGCGCAACCTGCGTGGAGTTCGACCTGCTCTGGCTCTTTTTTGCCCTGATGGGACTTCTGGCAATTGCTCTTGGTGTCTTCGGCAGCGTGTTCAACACCTACGCAAGTCTCTATCTGCCCAAGGACAATGAGCTGCTGTTATCCCTGCCCATTCCCGACAGCAAGCTCCTTCTTGCAAGACTCTCCGGCGTCTACGTGACAAGTCTCATGTACAGCGCCTGGATCTGGATCCCTTCCGTGATAGCATACTGGATGATCACAGACAGGTTATCCGTGAGCGTGTTCCTGTTCCCTCTGATCATGACCTTC
>JAZULD010000074.1:0-11979 GCA_045643625.1 Acetatifactor sp.
ACGAGGAGCCCCCCGTGCAGGTAAAGGATGAGGCCAAAATGTTCGCTCTGATCCGCGCATCCTTCAACCAGCGCCGCAAGACTCTGGTGAACGGTCTGAACAATGCAGCGGGCTTAAACGTGAACAAGGAGCAGGTGCAGCAGGCCCTTGAGACCATGGGTCTTTCACCCACAGTCCGCGGCGAGACCTTTACCCTGGAGCAGTTTGCGAAACTGAGCGACCTTCTGTAAAAAACGCGAAGGCGCGATTCTCGTACCGACCGCCGCAGAGCACGAACGAATAAAAAGGACCAAGATCTTTGAATCCCGGTCCTTTTCTTATGCATTTTTTTAACCCCAGAGGGCGGTGAGCATGGGGATGATCTGTTTCTTTCTTGACATGACGCCGGGAAGGAAGACCTGATTGTCCTTGGGCTCGAAATTGAAGGCCTGGTGGGTGACGTCGTCGCTGCCCACATAGAGCAGGTGTGAGCCTTCCAGAAGTACGTCGGTGAGCATCAGGATGACGATGTCGAATTCGTTCTCCTGCTTCAGCTTCTGCATGTATACCATGAACTCCTCGCGGCGTTTTAAGAGGTTCGCGGAGTCGGCGCAGGTGATCTGGCTCACGCCGATATTCTGCTCGGCGATGTGGAACTGCTTGTAGTCTGCGTCGAACAGCTCTTCCACGCTCTTGGAATCGGAGTTGGAGGTGGAGAAGAGTTCCTTGCCGATGTCGTCTAAGGAGACGCGGGCGATGCGTGCCAGTCTCTCGGCCATGGCGATATCACGGCGGGTGCAGGTGGGTGACTTGAACATTACGGTGTCGGACAGGATCGCGGCTGCCATCAGACCTGCCATCTCGGGAGAAGGTGTGACACCGTGCTCCTGGTACATGGCTGCGATGATGGTGTTGGTGCTGCCCACGGGCTCGTTGCGCACGCAGACGGGCTGACCTGTCTGGATATCTGCCAGTCTGTGGTGATCGATGATCTCCAGGATCTCGACCTGATCGAGACCGGGAACGGACTGTGCCACCTCGTTGTGATCCACGAGAACCACGCGCTTTCTGCCGGGACGCAGCAGGTGGAATCGGGAGAGCATGCCGACCACGCGCTCTTTTTCATCGAGGACGGGGTAGGAGCGGAAACGATTCTTCAGCATGATCTCGCGTACATCGTCGATGTAGTCGGACAGATGGAAGCTTACGATATCCTTGGAGCCGCAGATGCGCATTGCGGGGATCGCCTGGTAGACGATTCTGGCTGCCTGGCGGGCGTCCAGAGGAGTTGAGATGATGCAGGTGGTGCCGGGGCTGTCGAGCAGAGCGGGATCCACGTCGGTCTGACAGAGGATCAGGGCGCTGACCTTGGAGCGCAGGGCGTGCTCGATAACGTCGGGCTGGTTGCCGCAGATAACGATGCTGTCGCGGTTGTCCAGAGCGGGATCGTCGTAGGACTTGGGAAGTGCCACATAGACCTCGCCGGATACGGAATTGCCGGTAAAATTAAATTCATTGACCATGCGGCCTTCCAGAACGCTGATCAGGTTGAAGACCGGTACATCGTCAACGCGGGAGTCGGTGATGGTCTGCATTTCATAGAAAGTGATGTCTCCTGCGGACAGCAGGCCGTAGAGGGTGCCGTCATAATTGGTGATGGGCAGGGTGGTCACGTTGTTGTCCTGCATACTGCGCCATGCAAGATCGATGGTGACGGAGCGGTTCATCTCCGGAGGACGGTCAAAGTCCAGGTCCCCGATCTGGGTGCGCATGTTTTTGACATACATGGGCGGCTCAAAGCCGAAGCGGTCCAGTACCATCTGGGTCTCATCGTTGATGGAGCCGATGCGTACGGCCTTATACTCGCGGTCACCCATAGCGTTGCGCAGATCGGCGTAGGCCATGGCTGCCACGATGGAGTCCGTGTCCGGATTGCGATGGCCGGAAACATAGATTTCGTTCATGGGCGGATCCTCCGTGTTTTTTTCTTAAAAATATTATAGTAAATCGTACCTTGCGCCGCAAGTGAATTCGGCGAGGTGCGTTAAGCTTCCTTGTCCTTCAGGATCCTGTTGATGTTAAAGAGGAACAGGCTGCATGCGGTCAGGGCGGAGAGAATGTCGGAGACGGGCTCCGCGTAGTAGACGCCCATGACGCCGAAGTGCATGGGCAGCAGCAGTGCCAGAGGGATCAGCAGGATCAGTTTTCTCAGCACAGCGATAAAAAGTGAGATCTTCGCCTGACCCAGAGCCACGAAGGTGGGCTGGATACCGGTCTGAAGGCCGAAGATCAGCATACCGATCATAAATGTGGGCATGACGCGGCCCACGATCTCGATCAGGGGCAGCTCGTTGGTAAACATTCCCGCGAAAAACTTCGGGAAGAGAATGGTCGCCCAGGTGGCAAGGTGTGTCCAGAGGAAGGCAGTGCCGATCAGGCGGCGGTAGGTCGCGCGGACTCTATTGTAGTTGCGTGCGCCGTAGTTGTAGCTGATGATGGGCTGCACGCTCTGGGTGAAGCCGTTGGTGGGCGCGGAGATGAGCTGCATGGTGCTCTGAATGATGGTGAAGGAGCCCACATACAGGTCGCCGCCGTAGATGGAGAGGCCGCGGTTGATCACGATGCTGATGAGGCTCTCGGTGGAGCTCATGATGAAGGGCGAAATGCCAAGGGCAACGATGCTTCGGATCTTGGCGGCATTGGGACGGATCAGCTCAAGGCGCAGGGGCAGTGTGGAGTCCTTCCTGAGCAGGGTGCGCAGTACCCACAGTGCGCTTGCGGTCTGGGAGATAACGGTGGCGATGGCTGCGCCCCGCACGCCGAGATGCAGCACGAAGATCATGATGGGGTCCAGAACCAGGTTTAAGACTGCGCCGATACCCACGGAGAGCATGGCGATCACGGGCTTGCCCTGTGCGATGATGTACTGGTTGAGGCCCATGTAGAGCAGCACGGAGATCGTACCGATCAGGTAGATGCTAAGGTATGCGTCCGCATAGACGATAGTTGCGTCGCTGGCGCCGAAGGCGCGAAGCAGCGGAACCTTAAAGGTGTAGAAGACTGCCATCAGACCAATCGTGAAACAGATCAGCAGAAATACGCCGGTGCCGAGGATCTCCTCAGCTTCCCTGCGCTCCTGTTTGCCCAGGGCGATGGCTGCGAGAGGGGCACCGCCCGCGCCGACGATCATGGCAAAAGCGGCTACCAGCATGATCACGGGGAAGGTCAGGCCTACGCCCGTCAGTGCGCTTGCGCCCACGCCGGGAATGTGGCCGATGTAGATGCGGTCTACGATGTTGTAAAGGATATTGATGAGCTGGGCAACGATGCCGGGGACTGCCATGGAGACCATGAGTCCGGTGATGGGGGCGCTTGCCAGCCTTGCCTGTTTTTTCTCAGCTTCGTTCATTGTGTTTACCTCGGATGTCTGAAGATACAGAAGTCCGTAAAGGGGGCTCCTTTTTCCTATTATAATACGGAACGGTGTTTTTTTCATCAAAATAATGAAAGGGATGCCGAAATGCCCAAATTCGATATGTAGTTTGAGAGGGGGCGGTTCTTTACTACATATTGTATTTTTTTGCCCTAAAATCATGTTTTGTTTTTGACATCGGACATTGCTTTATGATAAACTTATAATACTGATATTATGACAACAGTGGGGTAGTCTGCATTAGCCCCGGATACCCGGTGCAGAATAGGGAGTGTAGAACCTTGGATAAGATAGAATACAAGATCAGAGCAGAGGAAATTAAAGAATTGACCGCGCAGCGCGAGTTCGAGAGAGCGGCACAGATCGCCGATACCATCGACTGGCGCAGAGTCAAGAGCGCAAGCATGCTCTGTACCATAAGCGATCTTTATAAGATCAATAAGCGATACGAGGACGCAAGAGACGTTCTGCTGTTAGCCTACGATCGCCGTCCCGGAGGAAGAACCATCTGTTATTCCCTCTGTGAATTGTCCCTGAAGCTGGGCGACCTGCTCAAGGCTATCGACTATTACAGAGAGTTCGTTCAGGTGGCACCTCAGGATACCGGCCGCTACATTCTGCAGTACAAGATCTATGAGGCTCAGGACGTGAGTCTTGAGGAGAGGATCGCTGTGCTGGAGGAGCTGAAGCGCCACAACGATTATCGTGAAAAATGGGCATATGAGCTGGCATATCTCTACCACAGAGTGGGACTGGCAGCCAAGTGCGTTGAGGAATGTGACGAGCTGATCCTGTGGTTCGGCGAGGGCAAGTACGTGACCCGTGCAATGGAGTTAAAAATGCTCCATCAGGCATTGAGTCCCGACCAGCAGGCAGCCTATGACAACCGTCATGCGATCCATTCCTATGTGACCGAGACCGAGCCCGCATACGAGGGCGAGGAGCCAGAAGAGCAGGAGAGCGCCCCCGAAGCGCCCGCCTATGATACAGCTGCAGCTGAACCTGAGGAGGCAGAGGACGCAACCGTTGTCTTCTCCCAGGAGGAAGTGCGCAGAGTTGAGGAGGCCGCAGCTGCAAAACAGTCAGGCAACCTTGCAGAGCAGCAGACTCAGGTCATCGATTCATTTGACATCCAGATCAAGGCCGTAGACCTTGGTCAGTACAATACCATCAATCTCCAGGAGGCTCTGGCTGAGGGCCTGAAGGAGATCCTGGGCGAGCAGGGCATCGACGCATCGGCCGACCTTGCCGAGCAGGCTTATGTGACCGAAGGCATTCAGACCGAGGCGGTGAGAGAGCCCGAGAGCTCCGAAGTATTCTTCGGCAACACCGGCGCCGTAGGTGAGGACACTGCGATGATCTACGCAGCCCTCGCTGAGGAAGAGGCTTACGCCGCAGAGCGTGAGAGCGCGGTAAAAGCGCAGATGTTCGGCGTGGCAGAGCCCGAGGCGGAGTGCACCGTACAGGAGGAAGTTCCCGCTTACGAGGATGAGATCCCTGAGGATGAGGTTCCCGAAGAGGAAGAAGCTCCCGCTTATGATAAGAAGGCTGCCGCAGCGAAGCCTAACGCAGCTTTTGCAGGTGTTCTGTCACAGGAGAGCGACGGACAGATCAGTTTCGTGGTTCCCGAAGCTGCTCCCGAGAAAGAGCGCATCGAGAAGCAGATCACCGGTCAGCTTTGCATCGACGATATTCTTGCAGAGTGGGAAGCCCGCAAAAAAGAAAATGAAGAGAAGCGCAAGGAGGAGGTTCGCCGCCACGTGCTGGAGACCACCGGCGCTATGTTTACAGAGTTCGAGGCAGCGGTGCGCGACGGATTGTTGGAGCAGTTCGAGAGCGGTAAGCTGGACCTTCCCATGAAGGATCTGGACAGCCTGCTTGCCGAAGAGAATTTCGATGATATTCTGGCTGATACCGAGGCAGGCGCTGCATACGCAGCAAAGAACGCCGAGGCGGCAGCAGTGGAAGCTGCAGCAGCTGCAGCGGTAGCACTTGGCGCGACCGCTATGGCAGCAGACGCAGCAAGCGATATTGCAGATCTCGGTGATTTTGAGACCGAGGAGATCGAAGAGATCGCAGAGCCCGAAGAGGGCGATGTTTACGGCGAGGCAGAAGCTCAGGATGCTGACACTTACGCAGAAGAGCCCGCTGAGGAACTTGAGACCTTCGAGGAAGAGAACCGGGAAGATGAGACATATGCCGAGGGCGAGTACGACGAGTACCCCGAGGGTGAGTATGACACCTATCCCGAAGAGGAAGGCGAGTGGACCGAGGAGTACGCAGACGAATATGCGAGCGAGATCGCAGATGAGGAATTTGCGGAAGAGATCGCAGGCGAAGCCGCTCCCGAAGAATATGCTGAGGAAGTGATCGAAGAGACTGCGGAGGCAGTTGACGAGACCGCAGAAGCAGAGGGTGCATACGCCGATGCAGAGGACGCTGTCGAAGAGCCTGCCGAAGAGATCGCTCCCGAGGAAGAGATCGATCCCGAGTTCAGCGTAGACGCTGAAGAGCCTGAAGACGAAGTGCCCGCTGAGGAAGCAGACGAGGCTGACGCCGAGGATGAGCCTGCAATCGAAGAGGCTGAACCTGAAGCCGCTCCCGAAGAAGTGACCGAGGAGGCAGTTGACGAGGCCGCAGAAGCCGCAGCAGAGGAAGCCGAAACCAAGGCAGCAGACAAGATGCCTGCAGCAGAAGATACAGAGGAAGGTCGTCCTGTCGACGATGTGGCTGATGATATTACAGAGGATGATGAGCCCGGTGAGAACACCAGAGCCCTGACCCGTGAGGAGAAGGAACTGTTCGGTCCCTTCATCCAGAGCAAGACCGCCAAGACCCAGCTGATCAAGGCACTGGATGCCATCAGCATGGCAGCCTACACCGGCAACGTTGTGGTTACCGGCGATGCGGGACTTGACCTGACCAAGCTGGCACAGAACATTATCCGCGAGGTGCAGACCACCGACAGCAACATGACCGGCAAAGCCGCACAGATCTCCGGCAATGTGCTGAACAAGAAGGATGTATCCGAGATCATCGGCAAGCTGAAGAACGGCGCACTCATCATCGAGCATGCATCCGCAATGAACAAGGATACCGTGGATGCCCTGACCAGAGAACTTCAGCAGGACAACTTCGGAATCGTAGTCGTTCTGGTTGAGGCTAAGAAGTCCATGAGCCGCTTCCTGAAGCAGCATGCGAAGCTGGCAGAGAGCTTCACCGCAAGAGTTGAGGTGGAGGCGCTCAGCAACGCAGGACTGGTTGCCTTCGGTAAGGAGTATGCAAGAGAGCGCGAGTACGCGATCAGCGATGTGGGCGTTCTGGCGCTGCACACCATCGTCGAGTCCAGACAGACTCTGGATCACGCTGTTACCATCAAAGAGGTGAAGCAGATCATCGACGAGGCGATCGAGCATACCAACAAGAAGACATGGGGACACTTCATGGACGTTCTTCTTGGCAGACGTTACGACGACGTTGATATGGTCATCCTGACCGAGAAGGATTTTTCCTAAAAATAAAAATATACGGGGACGTTTCAGAAAGGAACATACAGACATGGCTACCGAGAAAGTCTTTATTTCCGAGATCGATCAATACTTATTTGCACAGGGAACACATTACGATATCTACAAGAAGCTTGGCGCGCACCCCTCCGTCGAGGACGGTGTGGAGGGCATCTATTTTGCAGTCTGGGCACCCAACGCACAGAGTGTCAGCGTTGTGGGTACCTTCAACGGCTGGGATGAGTACGCTCACCCCATGGAGAAGCTTGGCCCCGGCGGCATCTGGGCACGTTTTATTCCCGGCGTCGGACAGGGTGAGCTCTACAAGTTCCTGATCACCGCAAGAGACGGCCGCAAGCTTTACAAGGCAGATCCTTTTGCAAACCATGCTGAGAAACGCCCCGGAACAGCATCCGTTACCACCGATATTTCCAGTTTTGAGTGGAATGACAGCGAGTGGATGGAAGCGCGCGACAAGAAGGATGTCAACAAGCAGCCCATGGCGATCTACGAGTGCCACATCGGCTCCTTTATGAAGCATCCCGACGGAACAGAGGACGGTTTTTACAACTACAGAGAATTCGCCGACAGAATGGTGGAGTATCTGAAGGAAATGAAATATACACACATTGAGCTCCTCGGTATCGCCGAGCATCCCTTCGACGGTTCCTGGGGCTATCAGGTGACAGGCTACTATGCACCTACTTCCCGCCACGGTGCTCCCAAGGATTTCATGTACCTGGTGGACAAGCTGCATCAGGCAGGCGTAGGCGTCATCCTTGACTGGGTGCCCGCGCATTTTGCAACCGATGCACACGGTCTTGCAGAGTTCGACGGAGAGTGCATTTATGAGAGCCCCGATCCCCGCATGGGCGAGCATCCCGAGTGGGGCACCAAGATCTTCAACACCGGTAAGACAGAGGTCAAGAACTTCCTGATCGCCAATGTTCTTTACTGGCTGAGAGAGTTCCATGTGGACGGTATCCGCGTGGATGCAGTGGCTTCCATGCTGTATCTGGATTACGGTAAAAAAGAAGGCCAGTGGGTTGCCAACAAGTACGGCGGCAACGAGAATCTGGACGCTGTTGAATTTTTCCGCCACATGAATTCCGTGGTACGCGGCACCTATCCCGGCTTCATCACCGTAGCCGAGGAGTCCACCGCATGGCCCAATGTCACCGGCAAGATCGGTACCGACAGCCTGGGCTTCACCTTCAAGTGGAACATGGGCTGGATGCATGATTTCTGCGAGTACATGAAGCTGGATCCCCTGTACCGCAAGGGCAGCCACTACTCCATGACTTTTGCCATGAGCTATAACGACAGCGAGAATTATATTCTCCCTCTCTCCCACGATGAGGTCGTTCACTTAAAGTGCTCCATGGTCGGCAAGATGCCCGGCTATGCGATCGACAAGTACGCAAACCTGCGCACCGGCTACACCTACATGTTCGGTCACTGCGGCAAAAAACTTCTCTTCATGGGTCAGGATTTCGGCCAGGAGAGAGAGTGGAGCGAGGCGAGAGAACTTGACTGGTTCCTGCTCAGCGAGAAGAACAACAGAGGCCTGAAGGATTACATGAAGGAACTTCTGGAGATCTACCGCGAGTACCCCGCGCTCTACGAGTTCGACAACAGCTGGGAAGGCTTCGAGTGGATGAACGCAGACGATGTGGACAGAAGTGTTTACTCCTTCATCCGTAAGTCCGATGTGGACGACAGACGCCTGCTCTTCGTTCTGAACCTGACTCCCGTTAAGTGGGAGAACTACCGCGTGCCCGTTCCCGAGGACACCACCTACAAGCTGATCTTAAACAGCGATGAGGAGAGATTCGGCGGCTTCGGCAACGAGATCGTAAGCGAGGTAGAGGCTGAAGAGGGCGAATGCCACTTCAAGGATTATTCTATCGTATTTGACCTGCCTCCCTATGCGGCAGCAGTATTTGAATATTAAAAAATTGACCGTCGGACCCGTGAGGGCCCGGCGGTTTTTGCTTGAAGCTGTGACGCGGACTCTGACCGGACTGCACATAATAATAATTGAGGGGCTGCTTTTGACACCCGGAATGCCTTAAAATAGGGCTTTGCCGGGTGCTGCAGTGCTCGCTGCGGCATTTCTTTGGCGGTAATTCACAAACTTTGCTTTTTTGCATGGGTGCTCTTGCAAACGTGAAAAAGTAAATGCTATAATGATATTACGTTAAAGAGAAAACGGTATAACGAAATATCAATAACGATCCTTGGCCGGGGATGCCGGCTATCTATTCTTTCATGGAACGATTCGTTCCGCAATTCACCGTGTTGTTTTGAATAATTTTTTGAACGTTGAACGAGAGTTGAATGCTTTCTTTTTTGCGCCCTGATACAGGGCAGAAAGTGAGAACGCTATGGATGACGCTAATATTTTGGTGCTCTTTGACAGGGAGGAGGGCTACGTCCAGCTGATGACGGAGTACCTCAGAAGCCGCAGGGAGCTGCCCTGGGAGGTGCACTGCTACACCGATGAGGAGTCTCTGGTTGCCGGGGAGGCGAAGGGCAGGATCGCTGTGCTGGCTGCGGCGGAGTCTGTCTACTCGGAGAAACTTAAAGAGCTGGAGCCCGGCCGCATGGTGGTGCTCAATGAGAGCGGCATGCTGCGCTTCGAGGACGCGGTCCATATCAATAAATATCAGGCTGCGGAGAATGTGCGCAGAGAGCTGCTGGAACTCTATGCAGAGATGACAGAAGTGTCATATCCGATGCTGCGAAGGGAGGGGGATACCTGCTTTATTGGATTCTATTCCCCTGTGGGCAGCTGCCTGCAGACCTCCTGCGCCCTGACCATGGGGCAGCTTCTGGCGGCGAAGCACCGCACCCTCTATATGAATTTTGAGTATCATGCGGGAATCGGCAGATTGCTGACGGAATTAAAGACCAGGGACCTTGCAGATCTATTGTATTTTCTTACCGCAGAGCGGGAGAAGTTCAAGCTGCGCTTTGAGTCCATGGTGTGCAGGATCGGGGAACTGGATTATATCCCGCCCATGCGCATGGGACAGAATCTGCCGGAGGTGAATCCCGGTGATTGGCAGGCGTTGTTTGAGAAGCTGGGAGAACTTGGCGAGTATGAGTACATCATTCTGGACCTGAGCGAGAGCATCCGCGGTCTCTTCGACATTCTGCGTGCCTGCAGCAAGGTCTTTACCATGACCAGGGACGATGAGGTCAGCTACTGCAAGCTGCTGCACTATGAGCAGGTGCTGCGGTTCGGCGCTTACGACGATGTGCTGGAGAAGACGAAGAGATGTCCCATGCCTCACATCCGGAAACTGCCGGCGGACCTGCTGCAGCTTACCAAGGGAGAGCTTGCCGCCTATGTGGAGCGGCAGATGATCGGGGAGTAGGACATGGATTACACAGAGTTTAAGAAAGAACTGGCCTGTAAAGTCCGCGAGCGCATGGACTTTGCCAGAGACCTGACCGACAGGGAGGTGGAGGAGTGCATCGATGAGGTGCTGCTAAATGAGCCGAAGGCGGCCGCCTGCCCTGTGGATGTCAGACGCAAGCTGAAAAAAGAACTGTTTGATTCCTTCCGAAGGCTGGACATCCTACAGATCTTTGTGGAGGATCCGTCGGTGACGGAGATCATGATCAACGGCATGGAGCATATTTTTGTGGAGAGGGATGGCAGGATCACGGAGCTTGCGGAGCATTTTGATTCGGCCGAGAAACTGCAGGACGTGATCCAGCAGATCGTCGCAGGCTGCAACAGGGCGGTGAATGAAGCCTCGCCCATCGTGGATGCAAGGCTTGGCGATGGCTCCCGCGTGAACGTGGTCATGAACCCCATTGCGCTGAACGGTCCCATCGTGACGATCAGACGCTTTCCCGAGAAGCCTATCACCATGGAGGATCTGATCCGCTTTGGCTCTGTCACTGCAGAGGCGGCAGAACTCCTTGGAAAACTGGTGAGAGCCCGCTACAACATTCTGATCAGCGGTGGCACGGGAAGCGGTAAGACCACCTTCTTAAATGTACTTTCCGGATGCATCCCCCAAGGCGAAAGGGTGGTGACCATCGAGGACAGTGCGGAACTGCAGCTGCAGGGCATCAGGAATCTGGTGCGCCTGGAGACCAGGGGCAGCACCACAGAGGGCTGCAGGGAGATCGGCATCAGGGAATTGATCCGCACGTCCCTGCGCATGCGCCCCGACAGGATCGTTGTGGGAGAGGTACGCGGTGCCGAGGCGATCGACATGCTGCAGTGCATGAACACGGGCCATGACGGCAGTATGTCCACCGGCCACGCAAACAGCGCGCAGGACATGCTCTCACGCCTGGAAAACATGGTGCTCATGGGTATGGACATTCCTCTGCAGGCCATCAAAAAGCAGATCGCCGCGGGCACCGATATCATCGTGCACCTGGGCAGACTCAGGGACCGCAGCCGAAAGGTGCTGCAGATCGCGGAGGTGGACGGCATGGAGGACGGCGAGATCAAACTGCATCCGCTGTATGTTTTTGAGGAGACGGGCAGCGATCCGGACGGTCCTGTGCTTGGTGAACTGGTAAAAAAGGGGGACCTGCTGCATGAAGGAAAACTTCGGACGGCCGGACTATCATAGATACGTATTTGACCGGAGTGAGCGGGTCGCGGTGCTTTCGCGGGCACTTCTGCTGATGGGTGTACTCAGCTGTTTTTTCTACAGATCTGTCTGGGCCATGATTCCCATGGCAGCGGTCGGATATGCATATTGCCGTGATGTTGGGCGAAGGAAGGGCAGCAGGCGCAGAGAAGCGCTGTTAAATCAGTTTCGCGAGTGCATCCTCTCGGTGTCGGGCTCGCTGTATGCGGGCTACGCCGTGGAAAATGCCTTCATCGAAAGCAGGGAGGACATCCGCATGCTTTACGGGGAGAACTCGGATATGTACAGGGAACTGGAACTGATCCGCAGAGGTCTGGTGCTCAATATTCCTATAGAAGAGCTGCTGGAGGATCTGGCTGCCAGAAGCGGCTGCGAAGAACTGCTGCAGTTTGGTGCAACCTTCGCTATCGCCAAGAGAAGCGGAGGCAACATCGCC
>JAZULD010000075.1:0-3547 GCA_045643625.1 Acetatifactor sp.
TCTCTCTCACTCGTCTGTTCTCTGAATTTTCTCTGCGCTCTCGCGCCGAATGGTTCGAGACGAACCATTTTTTTAAAGAATTTTCAGGGTTGCATTGCTGTTTATTTGTCAAGGTACATGTTGCTTGTCACTCACGCGACATCTTGTTTAATCTATCACATGATGCAGTGTTTTGTCAACAGGTTTTTAAATTATTTTTGAACTAATTTTGAAACTCTGTTGCTGTTCACCTCAGCAACGAATGTGAGTATATCAAACATAAATCATGTTGTCAACACTCTTTTTGCAACTTTTTTTGAAGAACTTTTTGCCGTATATTCTGCTGCGGAATTGCGCTTTTATATCACATATTCCGCATACTTGGCAGCATCGCTCTTCCTGCAGTTAACCTGAAGGCGAACGCCGCGCTCGTTGTACTCCTGCTCCTTCACGGAGGCATTCTCCATAAAGTAGCTCACCAGACCTCCCTTATCATAGGGGATCTCGAATACGCAGTCCACATTGTCCGCATAGAGTCTTGCCTTGATCATGTCGCAGAGCTCGTTGATGCCGATGTCACTGCCTGCAGCCATGTGGATCCTGTCATCATAGATTCTGGGCAGAACCTCTTCCCCGCGTCTGTCGCACTTATTGTAAACAATGATCCTGGGAATGTCACCGGCCTCAAGTTCCTTCAGGGTATCCTCGGTGACCTGCATCTGCTGGCGGTAGCTCTCGTCGGAATAGTCCACCACATGGATCAGAAGATCCGCATAGCGCACCTCCTCCAGGGTAGCACGAAACGCCTTGATCAGGCTGTGGGGCAGTTTATGAATAAATCCAACGGTATCCGCGATGAAGAAGGGCTTCTTATCTTCCATCTCCAGATATCTTACACTGGTCTCCAGCGTTGCAAAAAGCATATCCTGCGCAAGCACCGTCTTCTCGGGACGATCACCCCATCGCTCGACAAGCTTATTAAAAATAGTAGACTTGCCCGCATTGGTATAACCCACCAGCGCCACCTGGGGCACGCGGGACTCACTGCGGCGCTTTCTCTGGGTCTTGCGGTTGCCGGAGATCTCCTCCAGTTCCTTATTCAACTCGCTGATGCGGTGCTCGATCCTACGTCTGTCCAGTTCAAGTTTCTTCTCGCCGGCACCCTTATTGCTCATGCTGCCGCTGGCGCCGCCCTGTCTTCCCAGGGAATCGCGAAGGCCCACAAGTCTGGGCAGCATATACTGAAGCCTTGCGCTCTCCACCTGGAGTTTTGCCTCCTTGCTTCTTGCGCGCATGGCAAAAATATCCAGGATCAGACCGGTTCTGTCGCTGACGGGCAGGTCCAGTTCCTGCACCAGATTGCGGATCTGGGAGGGCGATAAGGTGTTGTCAAAAATAACTTCCTCCGCGCCGCAGTATCCCGCAAACTCTTTTGCCTCAGCCACCTTGCCTGCGCCGAGATAGAGCGCCTTGTTCACTGTGTCCAGCTTCTGAGTGATAATGCCCACAACTTCCTTGCCGCAGGCTTCTGCCAGACTCTTCAATTCCTCCATGGAGTGGTCGAAATCCTGTTCCTCACCGTCGTCCACTCCCACGAGGAGCACTTTTGTGCTCACTTCTTCCTCTATATTCATGCATTTCCTTTCTCAAGTTCAAACCAGAACATCACGCCGTTGGTGTAATTCTCCACGCCGTAGTCCCTGTGCATGGACTCCATGACTGCTTTTACGATGGACAGACCGATGCCGGAACCGCCGTACTCTCTGGTGCGGGCCTTGTCCACCTTGTAGAATTTGTCCCAGAGCTTATCCAGGGCTTCTTCCGGGATGGGGTCGCCGGTGTTGAACACCTGCACTCTCACCCTGTCCTCCAGATCCTTCAGCACGATGTCGATCACTTTTTTGCCGCTGCAGTAATTGATCGCATTGGACAGGTAATTGCGGAAAACAAGCTCCGTTCTGTACTCATCCGCCCATACATAGACGGGCTCCTCGTCGTGAAGACGTACTTCGATGCCTTTTTTCTCAGTCATGATTGACTGTGCCTGCACGCAGCCCCTGGCAAGAGCTGCCATATCAAAGCGCTCCATGGTCACGGGATCCCTGCCGGACTCCAGCTGATCCAGGGACAGAAGCTGTTTTACCATCTGGTTCATCTTATCGGCCTCATCCATGATGACCTCGCAGTAAAAATTCCTGCTCTCGGGGTCATCGCTGATGCCCTCCTTCAGGCCCTCCGCATAGCCTGAGATCAGCGCGATGGGGGTCTTCAGCTCATGAGACACGTTGGAGAGAAATTCCTTCCTTGCCTCCTCGATCTCCTCTTTCTGCTTGATGTCGCGGCGCAGCTCATTGTTGGCGGTCTTGAGCTCGCCGATGGATCTCTCCAGAGATTCGGAGAGCTTGTTCATGTTCTCACCCAGAAGATCCAGCTCGTTGCGGGCCTTCGCGCGGTATTTTGCCTCAAAATCCAGGTCCACCATGCGCTTTGACACGTCGTTCAGCTGTAAAATGGGGCCTGTCAGTCTTCTGGTAAAGAGCCAGATAATGATCGCGCCCGCAAGGGAACCGATACAGCCCACATAGAAAAAGAATCTGTTCGCAAGGGCTGCACTCTCCTTGATGCTCTCCATGGGAGTCTGCATGATAAAGGAGACATCCTCGTCCAGTCTGCCGATCATTTCAAGGTACTCGTCCCTGCCCTCGGAGGTGCGAAGGATCATGTAATCCTCACCCTCCTCCAGACGATCCTCGCTGATGGGGATAAAACCGAAAATATATCCGACAAGCTTGCGATCCAGCACATCGCCGCCGTTTGGAGATACGTATCTGCGGCGTGAGCTCTCGTCCATGACGAAAGCGATGATATTGTTATTGCTGCAGATCGCGTCCAGCTCCTCGATAATGTCAGCAGCTTCAAAGCTGTCATTGTCGGCCGCCTGCTTGATCGTGCGGTAAGCATCAACGATGACTTTTTTCTTACTCGACATATAATAGTCGCCAAGGAACAATCTGCTCATCAACAGACACAACAGCAATGTTCCCACCATCAATCCTATAAAAATAAGGGAAGTCTGTCTTCTGATCGAAGGCTTCATACTCTCACCTCTGTTTCAAATCTTCTACGCTTCTTCGTCCAGCTTGTAGCCCATGCCCCAGACGGTCCTGATCAGGTCGCCCTTCTCGCCCAGCTTCGCACGAAGCTTCTTCACGTGGGTGTCAATGGTGCGCGCATCGCCGAAATAATCATAATTCCAGACGTGGTTTAAGATCTTCTCTCTGGAGAGAGCCACGCCGGGGTTCTCCAAGAAGAAATTAAGCAGCTCGAACTCCTTGACGCTGAGGTCCAGGAACTCTCCGTCCACGCTGACTCTGTGTGCCTGCTTATCGAGCACGATTCCTTGGAACTCAATGATCTCTTCCCTGGCAAACTTGCCGGAGCGCCTGAGGATCGCCTCCACCCGTGCCACCAGGATCTTGGGACTGAAGGGCTTGGAGATATACTCATCCACGCCGAGTTCAAAGCCTTTCAGCTCATCTCGCTCGTCGCTCCTGGCGGTGAGCATGAT
>JAZULD010000076.1:0-9503 GCA_045643625.1 Acetatifactor sp.
ATGCCGTCTCTGACCTCAAAAGTTAAGTTAAGGCCCTGACCGCCCTTCTCAAGACGGTCCACGGTGCGCACGCTCTGCTCGCTGTGCTCGAAGCCGTAGGGACATACGCGATTTAAAGCTCTCTCGCCCGCATGTCCGAAGGGTGTGTGTCCCAGGTCATGACCCAGGGCGATCGCCTCAACAAGCTCCTCATTCAGCTTCAAAGCCTTGGCGATGGTACGTGCATTCTGGGAAACCTCAAGGGTATGTGTCAGTCTGGTACGATAATGGTCTCCCTCAGGTGTCAAAAACACCTGGGTCTTATCCTTCAGCCTTCGGAATGCCTTACAGTGAATGATCCTGTCCCTGTCTCTCTGAAAAACAGGTCTGATATCACACTGCTCCTCTTCCTTCAGTCTTCCCTTGGAATTCTTACTAAGTGCTGCATAGGGACTCAAATAGTCCTCTTCCCACTGTTCCAGTCTCTCTCTGATCGTCATAGCTGCTCCTTTTTCAGATCCTTCTCCCAAAAAAGATGCGCGAATCCGCCGCGCATAGTCACTCTATATAGTATATTCTACGCTTATGTCGATAATCCTTTTTTCTGAGAAAAAAAAGAGTGCTGAGAAAACTCAACACTCTTATGCGATGCAGGAAAAGGGACTTGAACCCTCATGATATTGCTATCACACGGACCTGAACCGTGCGCGTCTGCCAATTCCGCCATTCCTGCGAACAAATGTTATTATATATGCTGCCTTCTAAATTGTCAACAATGAATTGTGTCTTTTTTTGTAAAAACATTTCTAACTCCAATTCTATCAAAAGTGTAACAATTGTTTACATATTTTCGTTTATCCATTATAGTTAAGACAGTTCCAATATTGGGGCAAGATTTGGTGTAGTATAATTCTAAATGATAAAGGAGATAACAATTATGAAGCTTTGGCAGAACGCAGAGATCGTTGATCTCGCAATCGAAGAGACCGCTTACGGTAAAAACCTTAACGCAAAGGAGCGCAACGCTAACAAGCATGACAACAACGGTGCAGGCGGCAGCCTTATGCCCGGTGGCGATGACTATGGTAAGGATGATACCGAAACCAGTGATCCTGATCTTGAGTCCTAATTAGTATTTTAATACTGAAAGCGAATGCGTAGACTACGGTCTACGCATTTTTTTTGCTTTTTTTGAAACTCAGTGTATAATGATACTATATTCCTTTGATACTGATATAAAGAGGTAAATCTAAATGAGTGCGATCTATGGTATCTGCTACCCCTGCGAACGAAACGAAGCAGTAGAACTTTCACTCTCCCGTGCCGGCAAGTGGAATCTTGCCTACGGAGAGTATAAAACTGAATCTTTCCAAAATCCCTGCACCGGACTTGGCATTGCCATGGATCATATTACCAACGCACCTTGTCCCGAATATGCGATTCTCACAAACGGCAATCTCAAGGCAGTTATCGACTGCATTCTCTATAACCGCACGGAGCTGTGTGAAAAGTATTCCCTCTCTTCTGCTCTCTCCGATGAGGAATTATTATTCTCTTTGGTGCAGCAGGAGGGCTTTGACGCGCTTTCTTATGTCAATGGCGATTTTGCCGGTGCTGTCATAAACTTATCGGATGGCACTATCACTCTTTTCAGGGATCACATGGGCGTACGCCCCTTATTCTATTACTGCTCCGAGACCTTTCTTGGCTTTTCCACCGATATGCGAGGTCTTCTCTCCATGGAGGATGTTCCCGGGGAAGCTGACCCGGAATATATCTACCGTATAGTCAACGGTTATGACGAGTCCGATTATACCCGGACCGAAGTCAAGGATGTCTTCTCACTGAAGCCCGCCTCTTATATGGTGATCCGCCCCGCAGAAGGCAAGCTGCATTGTGAGGAACATGTTTACTGGAAGTTAGGAACCAAGAAGATCCGCCTGAAAAACCGAAAAGGCTACTATGCACGCATGCGTGAGCTGATCACCGAGTCCGTAAGGCGCCGAATCGCCGTCTTCCCCGGTGTGATCGGCGGAGAGCTCTCCGGTGGCCTCGATTCCGGTGTAATCGATATCCTGATCAACCGCCTTGGCCGCGAGGGCGTCTTCTACTCCTGGTCCTTCGGTTTTGATGATATTCCTCCCGTAGAGGGCGATGAACGCCTGGTCATCAAGGACATCTGCGATCAGGAGAATATTACCTGTCACTACGGTGCCAAGACCATGGATCTGTCCGACACGTCCAATATCGGCAAGGCTCACACAAGAATCGGACTTCCTTACGATCCGACTGTGGAAGCCTACCAGAATTTTGCCCTGCCCCTCTACATCAATACTTTGATCGTCTGTGAGACCGCACAGTTTATGAAGGAGCACGGATCTAAGGTCGTCTTTTCCGGTCATGGAGGCGATGAAGGCGTCAGCCACCGCTGCACGGACTTGGAACTCTTCTACCACAGAGAATACCTTCACTTCTTAAGACAGATCTGGCTTGAGAACGAAGGCAAAAAGCACCGCGCCTACAAGACTCTTCGCCGCTTTGCTCACGCTGTCAAACACCGCGAGGAATTCTACAACCGCACCTTCCAGATTGGCAAACAGGCGCCCTTCATCTTACAGGATGCATTCAGAGAACGCTTCAAGGACTCCAAGATGCCCGTTCTTACTTTTGGCTTTGATGTTGTCTCCTACATGTATTCCGGCAATACTCAGAACCGTCCGATGGTCACTGCCCTTCTCGGTGCCTACTCCGGTGCCAGATATATTTTCCCCTATCTGGATCCCGAGGTAGTCGACTATTCCGTGTCCATTCCCAGGTGGTTATACTTAAACGGCAAACAGAATCGTTACATTTTCCGTCAGGCCTTCAAGGACATCATGCCTCCGTCCCTCTACGCCTGCACCGCCAAAAACAATCCCAGCACTCTGAATCTGGACCAGACCAAGGAAGACTGGTTCGAGCGCTACTGTCCTTTCCGCGACTATGTGGTTCGCACCTTGGACCGCGAATACTGGAAGGATATCTTAGACTTCGATGTTGTGGATCGATGGGCCCACAGTGCCAAGCCCGATCAGACCACCCTCAAGGATTTCGTCAACACCGGTGTCATGCTCACAAGCTGCCTGCAGCTTCAACTGATGGTACAGAAATCCAAGAGCGTATAAAATCAAACAACAAACGCCTGCTCCAAAGCGAAGCAGGCGTTTTTATTCTCTTATCTACTCAGTGATCTTCCCGTACATCGCGGGTCTTCTGTCTCTGAACAATCCCCAGCTCAATCTATCGTCCTGCAGCGCGTCCAGGTCGAACTCATGAACCAGCACCTCTTCCCTGTCGCGGGAAGCGCTCTCCTGAAGTTCTCCGGTTGCATCGGTGATAAAGGAAGAACCATAGAAAGTCAGCGCAGACTCCTGGCCGCCGTTTTCCGCGGTGGGTTCCACAGTCTCAAGGCCGATACGGTTGGCCGCGATCACAGGCATTAAGTTGCTGCCGGCATGTCCCTGCATGCATCTGCGCCAGTGAGGCATGCTGTCGCACTGAAGGATGGGCTCGCTGCCGATAGCGGTCGGATAAAAAAGAAGCTCCGCGCCCATAAGCGCCATACTTCTTGCACACTCCGGGAACCACTGGTCCCAACAGATGCCGACGCCGATCCTGGCGTACCTGGTCTCCCACACCTTAAAGCCTGTATTGCCGGGCACAAAATAGAACTTCTCCTGATAAAAATGATCGTCAGGAATGTGAGTCTTGCGATACACGCCGAGCACCTCACCGTCCGCATCGATCACTGCCACGGAATTGTAGAAGCTTAAGCCGTCCTTTTCATAGAAGCTCACGGGAATCACAACAGAGAGCTCCTTACAGATCTTCCTGAAATGCTGCACCGCAGGATTCTCGGCCAAAGGGGTGGCAAAAGCGTAATAGTCGTACCTTCTCTCCTGACAGAAATACTGTCTCTCAAACAGCTCGGGCAGCAGAATGATCTGCGCACCGCGCTCTGCCGCATCCCTTACCAGGCGCTCCGCTGTTCTTATATTCTCATTCACATCGCGGCTGCACTGCATCTGCACTGCAGCAACACATACTTTTCTCATGTTTTTCTCCTAATCTTACGCGCTCGAAGCCCGATCATGGATAAATACAACTGCTTCCTTGCTCCAACGAAGTCGCTCGAAGCCCGATCATAGCTGATCTACGACTTTTCCCTGCTCTATCGAAGTCGTTCAGAGCCCAATTAAGGCATACCTACGACTGTTTCCTCGCACTAAGCGGAATCTGCTGGGTAATACAGTGAATATTGCCGCCTCCAACGATAATACTCATGGCAGGAATCGGGACAACTTTCCTTGTGGGGAACAGTTCTGCCAGCTTCTCTGCGGCCTCATCATCCTTAACATCCCCGAAAGCAGGCACCAGTACCGCGCCGTTAGTGATGTAGAAGTTCACATAGCTTGCCGCCAGTCTCTCACCGACCTCACGCACATCCTCACCCTCCTCGAAAGTGTAGCCGAGAAGGTCCTCCTCACACACACGCACGGGCTCATCGGGAATATATAATTTATGCACCGTAAAGGGTCGACCATTTGCGTCCGTCTCATGCTGAAGCACCTTAAGACAGGACATGCTCATCTCATACTGGGGATCGTCTTCCCTGTCAGTCCAGGCAAGTACAACGCTCGCAGGACCGGTAAAAGCACACACATTGTCCACGTGTTCGTTGGTCTCATCGTTGTAGATGCCCTTTGGAAGCCAGATGATCTTCTCAGCACCAAGGTATTCTTTTAACCGCTCCTCGATCTCGCCCTTCGTAAGCTCAGGGTTCCTTCCCGGGCTTAACAGGCAGGTCTCTGTCACCAGGACTGTACCCTCTCCGTCGGAGTGGATGGAACCGCCCTCAAGTACAAAAGGCGCTGCATCGTAGCCCTCCATACCGAGAGCCTCCATAACAGCTGCTGCCGCCGCATCATCGCGCTCCCAATTGGCATAGAGGCCGTCATAATCACCGCCCCAGGCATTGAAGCGCCAGTTGACGCCGCGCACTTCACCGGCATCGTTTACAACGCAGGTAGGACCCACATCTCTCGCCCAGGCATCGTCTGTGGGGATGTGAAGCACCTTTACGCGCTCATTTCCGCGAAAGACCTCACAGGCCTCCTCATATCCCTCATCGTAGGCCAGAAGGTAAACCGTCTCACTCTCCGCGATCACCTCGGCGATCCGGGTGAAGACCTTCTTGGCGTCGCGTCCGTTATAGGGCCAGGAGCCGGGGCGCACGGGCCAGATCAGCATCGTTCCCTCGTGGGGCGCGTACTCCGCAGGCATATAAAAACCATCTTTCAGGGGCGTTGAAGGAATCATCAGTCTCTCCTTGTCAGGTTACGAAAGTCTCATCTTGAAGTCTTCGTAACCGAATTTTTTCACGATCCTGCAATCTCCCGCAGGATTCATCACTGCGATGGAGGGCAGGCCGATACCGTTGAAGGTATTGTTTTTGACCATGGAATAAATGGCCATGTCTAAGAAGGTGAGCTTCTCTCCGACCTCGATCTCGTGGTCAAAAGAGTAGTCACCGATAATATCACCCGCAAGGCAGGTGTAACTTGACAGTCTGTAGGTAAAAGACTTCTCGTCCGGCTCGCCGGAGTCCTTGAGCGGAGGTCTGTAGGGCATCTCCAGCACGTCGGGCATATGGCAGGCCGCGGAAGCGTCCAGGATCAATGTCTTGATACCGTTGTCCACGATGTCCAGGACCTCGGTCACAAGATAGCCGGCATTCAGCGCAACCGCCTCGCCGGGCTCGATATACACGGTAAGACCGTACGTATCGCGCACGTGACGAATACAGTTAACCAGCGTGTCCACATCGTAATCATCTCTGGTCACATGGTGACCGCCGCCCATATTCAGCCATTTTAAGCCTGTAAGAAACTTTCCGAACTTCTGCTCCACCACTGCAAGCGTGGATGCCAGATCGTCGGAATTCTGCTCGCAGAGGGTGTGAAAATGCAGTCCCTCCACATATTTTAAGGCTTCAGGATCCTCTAAAAGAGCCTTCTCGAAGTTTGCAAGTGTCACGCCCAGTCTGGAACCGGGAGCACAGGGATCGTAGATGGCATGATCTCCCTGCGTGGACCACTCGGGATTGATGCGCAGACCGATGCTTGTTTTGCCTGCGATGCGCGCGCCATATTTCTTAAGCTGCGCAAAGGAATTGAAGATCACATGGTCGCAGATTGAAGCGATCTCATCGATCTCACTCTCCTTGTAGGCAGGCGCAAAAACATGATTCTCCTTACCCATCTGCTCATGGCCGAGACGCGCCTCGTAAAGGCCGCTGGCCGTGGTTCCGGAGATATATTCACCGATCAGGGGATACTCGCAGAAATTACTGAAGGCCTTCTGCGCAAGCAGCACATGGGCGCCGCTCTCCTGCTCAACGCGGTGCAGGATCTCCAGATTTTTAATAAGCTTCCCCTCGTCAATGACATAGACAGGGGTACTAAGTTCTTCTATTCTCATCTTTTTTCCTTAAGGAACAAGTACGGGATTCTCGTCAACTACCCAGGGAAGGCCCCACTTGTTCAGCGCTTCCATGTAAGGATCGGGATCGAACTCGTCGGTGGTGAACACGCCGGGCTTCTTCCAGAGACCCTTTACCACCATCATTGCACCGATCATAGCAGGCACGCCTGTGGTGTAGGAAATTGCCTGGGATTCTACCTCCTTGTAGCACTCCTGGTGATCGCAGACATTGTAAATATAGAGAGTCTTCTCCTTGCCGTCCTTAATACCGGTAAAAATACAGCCGATGTTGGTCTTACCCACGGTGCGGGGACCTAAGGATGCGGGATCGGGAAGCAGGGTCTTTAAGAACTGGATAGGAACGATCTGAGTACCGTTGAAGTCAACGGGTGTGGTGGAAAGCATGCCAACATTCTCCAGGCACTTCATGTGGGTCAGGTAGCTCTGACCGAAGGTCATGAAGAAACGAATTCTCTTGATCTCGGGGAAGTTGCGGCCCAGCGCCTCGATCTCCTCGTGATGTAAGAGGTACATATCCTTCATACCGACGCCCTCAAAATCATATTCTCTCTTGATGCTCATGGCAGGGATCTCCACCCACTTGCCGTCCTCCAAATAAGAGCCGGGAGCGGAAACCTCGCGCAGGTTGATCTCGGGATTAAAATTGGTAGCAAAAGGATATCCGTGGTCTCCGCCGTTGCAGTCTAAGATATCAACGGTGTGGATCTCGTCAAAATAATGCTTCTTTGCATATGCCACGAATACGCTGGTAACGCCGGGATCGAAGCCGGTGCCGAGCAGTGCGGTCAGACCTGCCTGCTTGTACTTCTCCTCGTAAGCCCACTGCCAGGAGTAGTCAAAATATGCGGAGAAACCAAGTCTCTTGCATCTCTCCTCGTAAATTGCACGCCACGCAGGATCATCGGTATTCTCAGCCTCATAGTTGGCAGTATCGATATAGTCAACACCTGCTGCAAGGCAAGCGTCCATGATGGTCAGATCCTGATAAGGAAGGGCCAGATTTAAAACTGCATCGGGCTTGTAGTCCTTGATCAGAGCGGTCAGCTCCTCCACATTGTCAGCGTCCACCTTGGCGGTGGTGATCCTTGTGGCTGTCTTGTCCTGAAGCTTGGCCTTCAGCGCGTCACACTTGGATACGGTGCGGCTTGCGATCATGATCTCATCGAACACCTCGCTGTTCTGGCAGCACTTATGAATTGCAACTCCGGCTACGCCTCCGCAGCCAATGATCATTAATCTACTCATCCGTTTTTTTCCTCCTCTTCCAGTAAGTCTTCAACGTATCTGGGCAGCATGAACGCGCCCTTGTGAAGATTGGTGGTATAGTACCAGGTCTTAAGTTTTCTGTCGTTCCATCTCGCAGGATCGAAATCCTTTAAGGGATGATATTTTTTCGATGCAAAACCGAACATCCAATAGCCGGCGGCACAGGTGGGAATGCTTGCCTGATAAACGCGGCTGATGGGGAATGATTTGAACACCTTGCGGTGCATGGAGCGGAAGGCCGCCTCGTCCTCATCGTAGAAGGGACTTCCGTGCTGATACACCATGATGCCGTCACTCTTCAGGGCTCTGTAGCAGTTGCCGTAGAACTCTCTGGTGAACAGGCCCTCGGTATGTCCGAAGGGATCCGTGGAATCATTGATGATCAGGTCGTATTTATCGTTGCAGCGCCTCAAGTAGCGCAGGCCGTCGATATTGATAATGTTGACTCTGGGGTCGTCGAAACCGCCCGCAGTCTCAGGGAAAAACTTTCTGCTGACCTCGATGAACATCTCATCGGGCTCCACCACGTCGATGGACTCGATCTCGGGGTAGAGTGTGCAGGTTCTCGCAACACCGCCGTCGCCGCCGCCGATGATCAGCACATTTTTCACGCAGGGATGCACTGCCATGGGCACATGCACCACCATCTCATTGTAGATAAATTCGTCCGCCTCGGAGAAAATGATCTCGCCGTCAAGCACGATCATCTTGCCGAATTCGCGGGACTTGAAAACATCGATTCTCTGATAATCGCTCTGTCCGGAGAACAGCTGCTCATCGATGCGGATGCTGGTCTTGACATGGTCTGTATCCAGCTGTGAAAACCAAATATCCATTTGTCTCTCTGCCATGCCTACTCCTCCCCGCTCTTCAGATTCTCGATCACATTTAAGTTCTTGACCTCGGGATCCAGGGTTCCCTGCAGGGAACAGCCCTTCTCACCCGCATATTTGATATATTCGATGATCTCCTCCGTGATCTGCTCACCGGGCGTTAAGATCGGGATGCCCGGGGGATAACACATCACCAGTTCTCCGCTGACTCTGCCTGCGGACTCCTCAAGAGGAATGCTCTCCTTTTTGGCATAAAAGGCCTTCTGAGGCGACATGATCATTTCGGGCTGAATAAAATCACCGCAGTACAGATCCGTGCCTTCCTTGCCGTAGATTCGCTTGATGTCCTCCAGCGCTCCCACCAGACGCTCAATGTCCTGGATGCGGTCGCCGATGGAGATATATGCCAGAATATTGCCGATATCACCGAATTCGATCTGAATATCGTACTCGTCACGCAGCAGGTCGTAGACCTCGATACCGGTCAGGCCGATGCCCTGCGTAAAAATAGAGAGCTTGGTCACATCGTAATCATAGACGCTGTCGCCGTCCACCAGTTCCTTACCGTAGGCATAATAGCCTCCGATGGCGTTGATCTCGTCTCTTGCGTACTCTGCCATCTTGGCCACTTTTGCAAAAGAAGCCGCTCCGCGAAGAGCCAGATTTCTGCGGGAGATATCAAGACTTGCCAGCAGCAGATAAGATGCGCTGGTGGTCTGGGTCAGGTTGATGATCTGACGCACATATTCAGCGTCCATATTGGGACCGCACAGCAGGATCGAACTCTGTGTCAGGCTTCCGCCGGACTTGTGCATGGACACCGCCGCCATATCAACGCCCGCCTTCATACCGCAGACAGGCAGGTTTTCGCCAAAATAAAGG
>JAZULD010000077.1:0-2138 GCA_045643625.1 Acetatifactor sp.
GGCATATTGGCGTTTACATAGAGGGGCTCGTGGGACAGCAGGAAGAAGTCCCTGATCAGGACAGGCCACTCGACGCACTGGTCGAAGCCCGCCGCTCTCCACTCCTCGCAGGTATAGCCTCTGTCATGGTTGCCCATGATCAGGACCTTGCGGCCGTTTAGCTGCGCCAGGATCTCGCGGTTTTTGTCCATCTCGTATGCCGAGAAATCGCCCAGCACGTAGACGGTGTCCTCCGCTCCTACGGTCTCGTTCCAGTTGGCGATCAGCGCGCGGTCCATCTCTTCCACGTCCGTAAAGGGTCTGTTTTCGTATTGCAGGATCCTTCTGTCTCCAAAATGCAGGTCAGCGATCAGATAATCCATTTTTTGCCGCCTTTCTAGTCTTTCAGATACTGCAGCTTGTGCAGTGCCAGTTTCAATACGTTCATTGCGGTGCGGTGAAGCTCGCCGCGGTCAATGCCCACCATGCTGCCGTCGGACTTGTAATGCTTCTCGGTGAAGGCCATGCCGCCGGGCATGAGCACGTCGACCTGAGCGCGGACTCTGTAGGCATTGTCCTTGATCTCGGGGAACTCGGGGCTCTTACTCTTCTTCATCCACCAGTCGGTCATCACCATGCCGTCATACTTCCACTCGCCGCGAAGGACGGTGGTCACCAGGTCGTAGTGATAGTGGCTCCACACGCCGTTGACCTTGTTGTAGGAGGTCATGATGGTCCGGGGCTTGCCCTCCTTGACTGCGATCTCTAAATTGCGCGGGTTGATCTCTCGAAGCGCCCTCTCGGACACTCTGGAGTCATTGGTGTTGCGCTTGAATTCCTGGTTATTGCATGCAAAATGCTTGGGGCAGGAGGATCTGCCCATGCTCTGTACGCCGCGGATGACTGCTGCCGCCATCTTGCCGGAGAGCAGAGGATCCTCGGAAAAATACTCAAAATTACGTCCGCAGAGAGGATTTCTGTGGATGTTCATGCCGGGTGCCAGCTGCACATCGGCTTCGTAATGGATCATCTCTTCACCGATCTTTACGTGGATCTGTTCCACGAGAGCGGTGTCAAAAGTACATGCCAGCGCGGTTCCGCAGGGGATCAGCGCAGTGTATTTTTTCAGGCGAAGTCCCGCAGGTCCGTCGCAGGTAATGATGGGAGGAACGCCCTTGTCTCGAAGGCTCTCGATCACGCCGCCGAAAGCGCCTGCGTTGCCGACGGTACCAAGGTCGGAGTTCATGCCGCCCTCGCCTCTGGTGAGGGCTTCCAGTTCCTCGAAGGAAAGGCCTGCCACGAAGTTCTCGAGAGTGATCTTGCCCTCAAGCACGTCCTTAAGAGTGCCTTCTTTTGCCTCGCCTGCAGGGATCTCCTTGGGCATTCTTGCAAGAATCCTCTCGCGAAGAGCGGGGCTGTCCAAACGAATATCCTCGCACTGCTCCACGATCTTGCGCTCGGGAACGCTGATACTGCCGCAGCCGGTATCGTTAGCCTTGAAGCGATACTCTCCTGCATCCAGCACGAAGGCATGAATGCTCTCATCGTAGGAAGCAATGCATTTTTCATCAAAGGAAAGAATCACGGTGTCGCTCTCACCGGGCTGTAAAAGATCTGTTTTGCCGAAGGCTGCCAGCACGCGAATGGGCTTCTCAAGGCCTTCTACGGGAGGATAACACCACAGAAGCACGGTCACCTTGCCTGCGTGAGCGCCGGTGTTGGTGACCTTGGCACTTGTCATGAACGCATCGCCATCGCGGCAGATTCCTGCACACTTTTCATCTTCACTGCCCTGGGCGTCCGCGCAAGCGCCTTCACCTGCTGCACCCCGTGCATCCGCACATTTTTCCGCTGCACTCACACACTCTGTCTGAAATGCAGTATAACCCAGTCCGTATCCGAAGGGATAGAGCACCTTCTCGGGATGTTTGTCAAAATAGCGGTAGCCCACGAAAATGCCCTCGGCATATTCGTTGTAGTCCTCGCCGCCGAAGTTGGCGCTGGAGGGATAGTCTTCAAAAGTATTGGCGATGCTGTCGGAGAGTCTGCCGGAAGGCTCGACATCGCCATAAAGCACGTCTGCCACGGCATTGCCGCTCTCCATGCCGCCCTGCCATACGATCATGACTGCGGAGAGCTTATCGCCGTATTCTTTTACC
>JAZULD010000078.1:0-12569 GCA_045643625.1 Acetatifactor sp.
AGTGTGGTAAAAACAAGACGCTCCGCGCTCATGCCTTTTTCATGCATGCCTACGGGGATGCCTCGTCCGTTATCGGTAATAGTTGCGGAGCCGTCGGCCTCCAGGATGACGGAAATGGTGGTACAGTAACCTGCCAGATGCTCATCCACAGAGTTGTCAACGATCTCATAGATCAAATGGTTTAAGCCTTTTGTAGATACGCTGCCGATGTACATACCGGGGCGAACGCGTACCGCTTCCAATCCTTCCAGAACAGTTATGCTGGAGGCATCGTAAGTATTTGCCTTTGCCATGTCAAAAACCTCTCAAAACATACTTCTCACACTGCCTCACATAATATGGACAGTATATCAGAATGAATTATATCATACATTTTGTGGATTTAAAAGAGAAAAACTACAAGATATATAGGTTTCGCCGTAATTTTTGCTGACAAAAAAGCCACCCGGAACATGCCGGATGGCTCTTTTCATTCTTTAGTAACCCAGTTCCTCGCCTACAAGGATCACCTTGATACGTCCGGGAATGCCGGATCTTCTGGTGATCACATACTGGCTGCAGATACAGTCGGGTGAGAAACAATCTCCGCAGCGGCCGGTCTTGGCGCAGGGAGTATTCTTGTTCAGACGAACGGTATTGGGAGGGGTCGCAATGTCCTTCACACGCTTTACTGCGCATTCCACATTGCTGGTGACCTTATTCATGCCGCAGACAATGAGAACATTGTCGGGACCGAAGCACAGGAAGGCAACACGATTGCCTCTGCCGTCGATGTTGACAAGCTCACCGTCCATGGTGATGGCATTGGTGCTCATCAGGAAAAAGTCAGCCTGTACCATCTGTGCGTAGAGAGCCTTCTGCTCCTCACGGGTCACAGCGGTATCTCTGTCGATCACCTTGTAGTTGCCTGTCTTTACAGCGTCCATGATGCCTGTCTCGGCAAGAGTCATGGAACCGCCCCAACCTACGGAACTGCCTTCGGGCATCAGCTCGAGAACCTTCTTCAGAGCTTCTTCCCTGTTATCGCAGTAGTAACCTTCGATCTGACGCTTCTTTAAGTTGTTGATAATGGTATTTGCCGCGTTTTCGTACGCGATCTTCTTGTTGGGATTCATGTGATCCTCCCTTATCTTGCCATCTTGAAGATCGCAAGCATATCTTCTTCCTTCAGGAACTTAGCGGAACCCATACCGCCGCCGACACCTATTGCACACTTGTGTGCCATCAGTGCAAGCTCTTCGTCGGTGGACTCAAAACCAAGCTCACGAATGTTGGTAGGCATGTTGATGCTGCGGAAGAAGTCCTCGGTAGCCTCGATACCCTTCAGAGCGATCTCCTTGTCGGTGCCAACCTCGGGGATTTCCATAACCTTGATGGCATATCTCTTGAATCTGGGAAGGCAATCATCCAGGACGTAACGTGCCCAGCTGCCCCATACAGCAGCAAGACCTGCGCCGTGAGCTACATCGTAAAGACCGCCGAGCTCATGCTCGATCTTGTGGGTCATCCAGTCACCGCCGTCGTTGCCGCAGCCGGTAAGACCGTTGTGAGAAAGGCTTCCTGCCCACATTACTTCTGCTCTTGCAGCGTCGTTCTGAGGATCCTTAACAAGGATCAGAGCGTTCTCCATAACGGTACGCATAAGACCTTCAGCGATCTTGTCGGTGATCTCCATGTTGCCGCCGTTGGTAAAATAACGCTCCATGGTGTGCATGATGATATCGGTACAACCGCAGGAGGTCTGGTAATCGGGAAGGGTCTTGGTCAGGTCGGGGTTCATGATCGCGAACTTGGGACGACCGTAGTCGGAGCTGTAACCGCGCTTTACCCAGCCCTCTTCCTTGGTGATAACGGAAGAATCGCTCATCTCGGAACCGGTAGCGGACAGAGTCAGAACAACACCGATGGGAACGCATGCGGTAACTTTTCTCTTGTAATCATAGTAATCCCAAACATCACCTTCATTGGCTACGCCGTAGCCGATAGCCTTTGCAGAGTCGATGGCGCTGCCGCCGCCTACTGCGAGAATAAAGTCAACACCCTCTTTTTTGCAGAGGTCGATGCCGGTGTAAACCAGACTCAGTCTGGGGTTGGGTACTGCACCGCCGAGCTCAACGTAAGGGATATTCTCCTCATCCAGAGACTTCTTTACTCTGTCAAGCAGACCGGAGCGGATAACGCTGCCGCCGCCGTAGTGAATGAGAAGCTTCTTGCCGCCGAATTCCTTGACAAGTGCGCCCACACGGCTCTCGGTATCCTTACCGAAAACGACCTTGGTGGGGGTGTAATAATCGAAGTTAAACATGTCTGTTCCTCCTTGTATTGTATGTATGTTAGACTTGTTGCTTACTTAAATGATCTTGCTGCATGCGATGGCGATGGCGCCGGGACCGATGTGACATGCAACGCTTAAGGAAAGAGGTGCCATAACGATCTCACTGTTGGGGAACATCTTCTGCGCTTCCTCTTTGAAGTGCTCGCAGGCTTCACGATTCAGGGTATATGCCATTGCGATATGAATCTTAGGATCCTCGCAGGTGCCTCCGAATCTGCTCTGAATATCGTTCTTCAGTGCATTTAACATGGTGAGCTTGCCCTGTGCGGTGGTTCTTGCCTTGGCAAAAGCATCCAGCTTCTCTCCCTGGATCTGCAGAACAGGCTTGATGTGGAACAGGGAACCGATGGCTGCCGCTGCGGGAGTGATTCTTCCGCCCCTCTTCAGATACTCAAGAGTATCCAGCATAATGTAAATGCTTGACTCAAACTTCTGCTCTTCAAGGAAATCCTTGATCTCGCTGCCGCTTAAGCCTCTCTCGGCAAGCTCCATGGCATCGAGGCAGCTCTGACGCTGCGTCACGGAGATGCGCTGGTTGTTCACAACGTGAACCTTACCCTCATATTCATCGTCCATGGAAAGAGCTGTTGCGGTACTGCAGGTTCCGGAAAGACCGCTGCTCATGGGAATAAAAACGATCTCATCATACTCCTTTAAGAGTTCGTTCCAGAACTCGGTGAGCTCATAGGGAGTGGGCTGGCTGGTGCTGATCCTGGCACCCTCCGCAAGCTTCTCGTAGAACTGATCCTGAGACAGGCTGATGTCTTCATAAAAAAGCTCATCGTTGATCATAAAAGGCATGGGAAGCACTTTTACGCCAAGTTCTGCGGCTTCCCTGACGGTAATGCCGCTGTTGCTGTCTGTTGCGACTGCAATTTTACTCATAAAATCCTCTTTTCTGCGGACGAAACATGCATTTCGTCACATGATGTCTGTGTGATTTTTGAAAGCATAGTGCTTCTACTATTTTAACGATTTTCCGGTAAAAAAGCAAGCAGGGATGTTCCGATAAGGCCTTCGGTATCGGGGATATCGAAATTGTCGAGGACCGTCGCGCCGATGCATCCGAAGGTATCCCCCGGGGGAAGAATTCTGCCTCCTCTAACTTTAGGTGAAGCGATCAGCAGGGGCACATCCTCTCTCGTGTGATCTGTTCCCCTATAGGTTGGATCGTTGCCGTGATCGGCGGTGATCATAAGGAGGTCATCGTCCCGCATATTTGCAAGGAATTCACCCAGCTTCTCATCGAATCGCTCGAGTTCATTCGCATAACCGTAGGGGTCTCTTCTGTGGCCCCACAGCGCGTCAAAATCCACCAGATTGGTGAAGCAAAGACCGGTAAAATCTCGCTTCTGAAGCTCAATGGTCTGCTCCATACCGTGGACGCTTGAATCGGAATGAAGGCTCTCGGTAATGCCCTCTCCGTCAAAAATATCGTGGATCTTGCCAACGCCTATGCAGTCCCTTCCGGAAGCCTCTAAAAGGTCCAAAACGGTCCGTTTAAAGGGCTTCAGGGCAAGATCACGTCTGTTGCTTGTTCGCTTGAATTCGCCCCGTTTAAGGCCCTTGTAGGGGCGTGCAATGACGCGTCCAACCTGCCACTCGGGGCGCAGGGTCAGCTCACGGGCGATCTCACAGTAATGATACAGCGTCTCAAGACCCATGGTATCCTCGTTGCCGCAGATCTGCAGCACGGAATCCGCCGAAGTATAGACGATCAGCTTGTTCTCACCGATCTCCTGTTCGGCAAGCTCATCAAGGATCGCAGTGCCGCTGCAGCTCTTGTTGCCGATGATCTTGCGTCCGGTGCGCTCTTCCAGTTCTCTGATCAGTTCCTCGGGGAAACCGTTCTCAGAGAAGGTAAGGAAGGGTCTGGTGACCTTCAGTCCCATCATCTCCCAGTGACCTGTCATGGTGTCCTTGCCGTTGCTGGCCTCGCGTAAATATAAAGCGCAGGAACCGATAGGGTGCATATCTGCTGTCGAAGTGCTGTCAAGATGGTTGTCGCAATCATTCTTCAGATCGTGTACTCTGAGAAGCCCAAGCCTCTCAAGATTGGGAATATGAAGTTCTCCGACCGTCGCAATAATGTGTCCCAGGGTATCGGCACCGCTGTCGCCGAAACTTTCGGCATCATCAGCTGCTCCGATTCCTAAGGAATCCAGGACGATCACAAAAATTCTTTTAAATTCAGGTTTCATTTGTTATAAGATCAACTGCCTGAGGATATGCTCATGCAGCTTAAATTCTCTGTTTTCAGGATTTTTCAGATACTCATCCACCGCTTCGGAGGCCTGTTTTAAGACATTGGCATCGGTGAAGATATCAGCCATTCTGAAGGCAAGCTCACCGCTCTGACGCACGCCAAGCAGTTCTCCGGGACCTCGCAGTTTCAGATCCTGTGAAGCGATGAAGAAGCCGTCATTGCTCTGATTCAGAATGTCCAGACGGTTCATGGTCTCCTTGTTGTCATTAGCACTGATGAAAATACAGTAGCTCTGATGCTCGCCTCGTCCCACGCGGCCTCTTAACTGATGCAGCTGTGCAAGACCGAAACGCTCCGCATTCTCAACCATCATGACCGTTGCATTGGGTACATTGATGCCGACCTCGATTACGGTAGTGGATACCAGAACATCGATATCCTTGGCAGCAAAGGACTCCATGATGCGGTTTTTATCGGCGGGACGCATTTTGCCGTGAAGGCAGGCAACGGTGATCTCCTGAGGCAAAGCAGCCCTGATCTTGGCGGTATATTCGGTGACATTCTCCACATCGGGAAGTTCGCCCTCCTCCACCATGGGACAGATCACATAGGCCTGGCGGCCGGCAGCCACCTCTTTTGCTATAAATTCATAGGCTTTGGGACGGAAGGATGTATTTACAACACAGTTCTTGATGGGAAGTCTGTCGGCGGGAAGCTCGTCGATGACGGAATACTGCATGTCGCCGTAGAGAACCACCGCAAGGGTTCTGGGAATGGGCGTTGCACTCATGACCAGAATGTGGGGATTGGTGCCCTTATCGCTTAAGATCTCGCGCTGACGCACGCCGAAACGGTGCTGCTCGTCGGTGACAACCAGGGCTAAGGACTTGTAGACGACCTTCTCCTGGATCAGTGCATGTGTTCCGATGATCAGATTGGCCTCGCCTGAGGCAATCATCTCGTAAGCTTCCCTCTTCTGCTTGGCGGTCATGGAACCCACCAGCAAAACAGGCTTAAAGCACACGTGATAGTCCTTGATATACTTTAAAACACTCTCATAATGCTGGATTGCAAGTACTTCCGTAGGCGCCATCAGAGCGCCCTGATAGCCGTTTGCCGCACATTCCAACAGTGCAAGCAGCGCCACGATGGTCTTACCGGAACCTACGTCACCCTGGATCAGGCGATTCATACAATTCTTGCTGCCGAGGTCGTTTCTGATCTCCTGCCATACTTTCTTCTGACCCTTGGTCAGTTTAAAGGGCAGCTGCTCCACAAAACGCACCGTATCGGCGGTCTCAAACATGGGATAGCTGTTGGGAAGGGAGGAATTCAGGGCCATGGACCTGCGCAGCATCAGAATAAAGGCAAAAAACTCATCAAACACGATCCTTCTGCGGGCGCGCAGCATCAATTCCTCATCGGCAGGAAAATGAATGCCCTCGTAAGCCTCTTTGATGCCGCAGAGATCATATTTTTGCAGGAAATCCTGCGAATATTGATCTTCGTCAAATTCATAAAGAGAAAGAGCCTGACCGATGGCCTTCTGCAGTGTCTGGTTGGAAAGACCCTTGGTCAGAGAATATCTGGGACAGAGGTGATCGGTGAGCTTGGCATAATCCGCAGGGGTATACATGCGGGGCTGCTCCATCACAAGTCTTGATCCTCTCTGTTGGATCGCACCTCGGAACACATAAACGCTGCCTGCCTTAAGCACTTTCTTCAGAAAGGCCATGTTGAAAAAGGTAAGCTGCAGCATGCCTGTTCCGTCTTTCACATTCACGGTAGTGATGCTTAAGGACCGCACTTTTTTCTCGGTGGGATTGCTAACGACCTGCATGAGACAGGACGTGATCTCGCCAATTCGTGCCTCTGCAAGCGTCACAGGGGGCAGAAAACGCTCATAATCCCCGGGAAAGTGCGCAAGAAGCTGACCAACCGTGGTGATGTCCAGCTTGGCAAAGAGTTTTGCGGTCTTTTCACCGATTCCTTTCAATTCCAGAACAGAGGTGTTGTAATTCATAGGTTTCTCTTTTTTGAAAAAAGAAGGAGACAAAAACTGTCTCCTTCCATAAACTTACTCAGCAGATACGATATAGTAATAAATAGGCTGTCCGCCGTACTGCAGTTCCACATCACAGGAAGGATACTGCGCTGCAACCTTCTCCTGAAGTGCAGCCGCATCTTCTTCGCTGATATCGGAACCGTAGTAGAGGCTGATGAGCTCGGTGTCCTCATCGGACATGCCTGCGATCATCTCTTCCACAGTCGCGTTAAGCTCCTGACCAACAGAGATGATACCCTGGTCGCCGATACCCATGAAGTCGTCCTTCTTGATCTCCTTGTCGTCGATCACAGTATCTCGAACTGCGTAGGTGACCTGACCGGTCTTCACATTTGCGATCTCCTCGGTCATTGCCTCTGCGTTCTCCTCTGCGGAGAGCTCGGGTACATAATTGATCACTGCGGTGATACCCTGAGGAACGGTCTTGGTAGGGATAACGATCAGCTTCTTATCACTTACAAGGCTTGCTGCCTGGTTGGCTGCAAGAATGATGTTCTTATTGTTGGGAAGGATGAAGATGTTGTCGGCATTGATCTTCTCCACTGCATCCAGAATATCTGCGGTGCTGGGATTCATGGTCTGGCCGCCCTCGATGACATAGTCAACACCAAGGCTTACAAAGATCTCCTTTAAGCCTTCGCCTGCGGAAATTGCGAGGAAGCCTACTTCCTTGTGGGGAATCTCGACAGGCTCTTCCTTTGCTGCTGCGGCAGCAGCTGCCTGCTTCTCGCTCTCCTTAAAGAGCTTCTCCTGATGCTCAAGACGCATGTTATCGATCTTCATGTTGCTTAAGGAACCGTAGGTCAGTGCTCTCTGGATCGCAAGACCGGGATCGTTGGTGTGAACGTGGATTTTAACGATATCCTCATCCGCAACACATACAAGAGAATCACCGATGGACTCAAGGAATGCCTTGAACTCGATCTCATCGTTGTCGGTGAAGGTCTTGCCCTCTAACATGATGATAAACTCGGTACAATAACCGAACTTGATGTCTGCGGTGTCCTGCACCTCAACATTGGGTGCCGCATAGCTTCTGGGAGCTGCATCGATGGTAAAATCGGTCTCCTTGCCAAGATATGCGTCGAAACAGCCTCTCAGGACCTCCATGAGACCCTGTCCGCCGGAATCCACTACGCCTGCCTGCTTCAGTACAGGAAGGAGTTCGGGAGTCTGACTTAAAACATAATCACCGTGCTCGATGATCTTAGCGATGAAGGACTCAAGATCCTCCTCACCGTCCTCAAACAGCTCATGAGCCTTCTCGGACATTCCTCTTGCAACTGTTAAGATGGTGCCCTCCTTGGGCTTCATAACAGCCTTGTAAGCGGTCTCAACAGCCTTCTCAAGGCCTTCGGTAAGAACGGGGATATCAACATACTCGTTTCCCTTGATCGCCTTGGTAAAGCCTCTGAACAGCTGGGAAAGGATAACGCCGGAATTACCTCTTGCTCCGCGTAAGGAGCCGCCGGAAATTGCCTTGCACAGGGAATCGATATCAACAGCATCGCCAAGTCCTGCAACCTCTTTTGCTGCGGACATGATGGTCATGGTCATGTTGGTACCTGTATCTCCGTCGGGGACGGGGAAAACGTTTAATTCATTGATCCATTCTTTTTTGCTCTCTAAGCTTGCTGCGCCTGCAAGAAACATCTTGGAAAGCAGCTTCGCGTCGATTTTCTGAATACTCACGGGTAAACCTCCTTAATCAATCACTCTGACACCTTCCACATAGATGTTGATCTTCTCGATCTCCAGTCCGGTGAACTCTTCTACCTTGTACTTAACGTTGCTCATAAGATTGTCCGCTACAGCTGCAATGCTTACGCCGTAAGCTACGATCACATGGAACTCAAGTTCAAGCTTATTCAGTTTATTCAGGGAAACGCTGATTCCCTTGGTGATATTGTCTTTCTTCAGAAGACGAACCAGGTCGTCCTTCATATTTACGCCTGCCATACCGACGATGCCAAAGCATTCAACAGCTACGCTGCCGGCATACTGCGCGATAACTTCGTTGTCGATCATAATGCTGCCCATAGGGGTACTCATTGAAGAAGCTTTCATTTTAGAACCTCGCCTTTCTATAAACTTGTATGGGTACATCTTTTTTTGCATAAAGATACACGCGAGTTTAGTCTCACGCTTTTATATAATAACAGTTTTAGTCGAAAAAGGAAATATAAATTTGAAAAAATTAGGAAAATGAAATTTTTACGCTTGCTTTTGTAGACGTTTTCTGTTAATATATCAATGTTGCGTAATGCAACTATGATTTGATAACAAACAGGCGTGTTTTTAACGCAGAAGTTGAGGAGGTGTCAAAATGGCTAAGTGTGATGTTTGTGGTAGAGGCGTTCATTTTGGTAATAACGTAAGCCATTCTCATAGAAGATCCAACGCAATTTGGAATTCTAACGTAAAGTCTGTTAAATGCAAGGTTAACGGTGGCGCAAAAAGAATGCACGTATGTACCAGCTGCTTAAAATCTGGTAAAGTTGAAAGAGCTTAATCCTCTCTTCTATTGATTAGATTTTAAAAACGGGTAGGAATTTTATTCCTGCCCATTTATTTTGCCCAAAATTCGGCTTATTCTTCTCTTTAGTCATATCTTTCGATAGAAATTTAAGCCGACCGGTACTATACTGATGCTTATAAAGGAGGTTATTCACATGCCCGTTATGAGAAAAGACGTCCCCGTTGAACTGACCTGGGACCTTACAAGTATTTACAAGACCACTGATGATTTAAAGGCCGATATGGCCCGATTAAAGGAGCTTGCTGCCAAAACCGAAGCAGCCTATAAGAATCGCCTGACAGACGCCGATTCGATCGTTGCCTGCCTCGATGCTTATACCGAGATCACAAGGCTCATCGTACTGATCGGCAGTTATACCGATCTCGCTGCTTCCGTCGACTATTATGATGCTGCCCTTCAGGACCGGAACGAAGCAGCCGGCAAACTGATTGCCGAGACCGAGAGCCGCTTAAGCTTTATCGCTGATGAGATCGCAAATCAAAGTGAAGAGGTTTTATACGCTGCAATTGAAAAAGCACAGGGAACCAAGCTTTATCTGAAGGATATTTTAAGAGAAAAGGCTCACAGACTGCATCCCGAGACCGAAAAGGCACTTGCCGCACTGGCACAGACCTTCTCTTCTCCTTACAGCATCTACAACATGGCCAAGCTTGCCGACATGCGTTTTGACAACTTTACCGTAAACGGCAAGGAATATCCTTTAGGCTACTCCTTGTTTGAAGATGACTATGAATATGAAAAAGATCCCGAAGTGCGCCGTGCAGCTTTCCGCAGCTTCTCGAACAAACTTCGTCAGTATGAAAATGTGACCGCCGCTGCGTACAATGCACAGGTGCAGCGCGAAAAGACCATGTCCGATCTGAGAGGTTTTGACAATGTCTTCGAAAGCCTCTTATTCGATCAGAAGGTCGACATCTCCATGTACAACCGTCAGATCGATCTGATCACCGAAAAGCTTGCGCCTCACATGAGAAAGTATGCCAGGACCCTGCAGAAGGTACACAAGCTTGACAAGATGACCTTTGCGGACCTTAAGATCGCCATCGATCCCGAGTACGATCCCAAGGTTACCATCGACGGCAGCCGCGAATATATCGAAAAAGGCCTTGCTATCTTGGGCGATGATTATGTTGAGATGGTTAAGACCGCTTACCGCGACCGTTGGGTAGATTTCGCACAGAACCAGGGCAAATCCACCGGCGGCTTCTGCGCAAGCCCTTACGGCACCAATTCCTTCATTCTCTTAAGCTGGAATGAGCGTATGGCAGACGTTATGACCCTTGCCCATGAGCTCGGTCACGCAGGTCATTTCAAAGCCTGCAACAGTGCGCAGAGCATTTTCGATACCAATGTTTCCACCTATTTTGTAGAAGCACCTTCCACCATGAACGAACTTCTCATGGAGCATTACCTCTTAAAGACAAGTGATGACAAGCGTTTCCGTCGCTGGGTACTCTCCTGCATGATCGGCAAGACCTATTATCACAACTTCGTCACCCATCTATTAGAGGCCGATTACCAGAGAGAGGTATACCGCATTGTGGAAGCAGGCGGCAGCGTCAGCGCGTCCGTTCTCTCTTCCATCAAGAAAAATACCCTGCAGAAGTTCTGCGGCGATGCTGTTGAGATCGACGATGATGCAGCACTGACCTGGATGCGTCAGCCTCACTACTACATGGGCTTATATTCCTACACCTACAGCGCCGGTCTTACCGTGGCTTCCTGCACATGCGAACGCATTGAAAAAGAAGGCGCTCCCGCTGTTGAAGACTGGAAGAAGGTCTTACAGGCAGGCTCTACTTTAGACCCCATCGGTCTTGCAGCACTTGCCGGAATCGATATCACCACCGAGAAGCCCCTGCTTGAGACCATCGACCGCATCGGTGCTATTATTGATGAGATCGCTGAGCTTACCGAGGAACTGGGATTCTGATTGAGATAATGAATTAGAATTAAATTCATATAATAAGTTATACGACAAATATAAAAGCCGGATTTCTGTTTTCTCAGAAATCCGGCTTCAGTTTATGGTTTTATTTTACTCTTCCTCAGGAAATGCGATGTCGATGACATCATCATTGGACAGGTTGTCTCCGTCCTTGTGGGTGAACTTGTCGATCACCTCGGGAATCATGTCCAGGATCTTGTTGACGGTATCCTGGTTCTTCACATTAACGACCTTGAAATTACCGTTCTTGATCACGAGAACTGCGCTGGGAGTCATCTTGCCGCCCATACCGCCTGCACCGGATGCAGAACCCTTCTGATTGTTGCTGCCGGTACCTGCACCGACACCGAAGGTCACATCAACCAGAGGTAAAATAATGGTATCTCCGATCTTGATAGGCTCGCCTACAACTGTCTTGGTGGACAACACGGTGTCCATGCCGCGCAGCAGGGAATCCACTACATTCTGAACTTCATTCATCTTTTCTGCCATCTTCCGCTCCAATCTGCACCGTTTCGGTGCAAGTCTTCCGCACAATGTGCATTATAATTTCCAAATTAATGATTTTTACCCTTGTCATGAGACCTGTATTTCTCCATGAAGGCATACAACCTTCTGTTTAAGAAAACAGGAACCACTTTGGCAACCACATAGGCCAAAAACAGGTGGCCTTTAGCCTGTATATTTCCTTCGAGAACCTTGCGCTCAAAATCGGTGGCAAGGTCAATGTCTGTCTTCTTGTTAAAATGCGGCTGAAGGACTGCGTACACACCGCATACATATCCGGTGACATCGGGAGTCTCGGCGCCAAACAAAATATGCGCTTTACAGCTTGTGGGCATCAGCTTCTTAAGGATCTTCCATAATCGCTTCAGTCCGTCGCCAAATAATTCCTTTGAATCGGGCTCGGTAAGCAGATCCTTATAAAAACGTGCATTGCTTAAGGCTTCTTTTGCAGTCTGCTTTGCTTCGTTCAAGCGTGTCTTCAGATCGTTTATCTTCTGTCTGATGTTAGCAAAAAAGCCCGGGTTCTTGACTGCATCAGTCGAATCATCGGCCTGCGCTGAGTTCACAGAAGCATTCGAAGTGTCAGCGGTATCTGTATCTACTGATGCATTTGTCTGCGAAACTGACTGAGAACATTGCGATGTATCGATCTTCCCTTCATCAGCGGATATCGAAGCATGACTGTTATCCATATTCTCGCTGCCGTCATTGCTCCCGGTTTTCTTTCGAGGATGTTTCTTTTGCTCGTCGTCAGGTTCTTTGGATGCAGTTTCCTCGGCCTCATCATCCTTTTTCTCCGGAAGTGTGATGCCGAAGATCTTGATCTGCACTTTGCCGGGATCCGGATAACGGAATATTACCTTGACCACGCCGAGAAGCCAGGTGACAAGCACATCTGCGCTCATCTCTTCTTCGTTCTTCGCACCCTCAACTCTATAGCAGACAGGTACAAACAGCACAAGCAAAACT
>JAZULD010000079.1:0-4558 GCA_045643625.1 Acetatifactor sp.
ACCGCGTAGAATGCCCACTGCAGTGTCCATCATACCGCAGATAAAGTAGTATACACTGATGAAGCCCATACGCAGAACACCGTACTCAATAATGGCAGGATCTGTGATGTAGAGGCTGAGCAGCGGAACCTTGAAGAAATAAAAAAGATTACCCAGTGCCGCACCTACGACCATAACGCAGGCCTCGCAGATCACGAGAGTCTTACCGATACGCTTGTAATTGCGTGCGCCGTAGTTCTGTCCGGCAAAACTGATCGCACTCTGATGAAAGCTGTACATTGCGGTATGTACGAAGCCCTCGATATTGGAAGCTGCAGTATTACCGGCCATTGCCATGGAACCGAAGGAGTTGACGCTTGACTGGATCAGTACGTTTGCCACTGCAAACAGTGCACCCTGCAGACCTGCGGGAACACCGATCTGAATCATTTTCATAAGCTTCTCTCCCGTGATCTTCAGCTTCGCGGGAACCAGCTTGTACACGCTGTCGGTCTTAAGCAGACAGCGGACTACAAGGAATGCGGAAAGAGCCTGAGAAATAATGGTTGCAAGCGCAACACCTGCTACACCCATGCTGAATACGATCACGAAGATCAGATTGAGACCTACATTCAGCACACCGGCAAAGAGCAGGTAATAAAGAGGTCTCTTGGTATCTCCCACCGCGCGCAGAACAGCCGCACCGAAGTTATACAGCATCTGTACCGGCATGCCCAGGAAGTAGATGCGCATATAGGTGACGGACATATTGATAACGTCGTCGGGAGTTGCCATCAGAGTCAATGCAGGTCTTGCGACAAGAACTCCGAAAGCAGCAAGGATCAGACCGCCCACAACGGACGCCATAATGGAGGTATGTACCGTCTCCTCCAGGTCCTTCATGCTGTTGGCACCGTAGAATCTTGCCACAAGTACATTGGTACCGACGGACAGACCCATGAAAACATTGATGATCAGACCGTTCAAAGAGCCTGTGGAGCCCACGGCAGCCAGTGCCTGCTGGCCTGCAAATCGTCCGACCACGATAACGTCCGCAGCATTAAAAAGAAGCTGCAGCACGCCTGAAAACATCAAAGGGAAATAGAAAACAAGAATTTTGGTAAACAGCGGTCCGTTGACCATGTCGATCTCATAGGACCTTGTTTTTTTAGTGTTCATTATTATGCCTCTAAAATATTACTAATCGCCAAAATACAGGCTCCCATGGGGAACCTGTATCCTGAAATGTGAAATACTATTTGTTGTTAATGTAATTTACAAGGCCTTCTGCAGCGATGATCTTCTGCATGAACTCGGGGAAGGGCTGACCCTTGAAGGTAGTACCCTTGGTCACATCGGTGATGATACCGGTGTTGAAATCGATCTCGACCTCATCTCCTGCATCGATGCCCTTTGCTGCTTCGGGACACTCAATGATGGGAAGGCCGATGTTGATGGAGTTGCGGTAAAAAATTCTTGCGAAGGTCTCTGCGATAACACAGCTGACACCTGCGGCCTTGATAGCGATGGGTGCATGCTCTCTGGAGGAGCCGCAGCCAAAATTCTTGGTTGCAACGATGATGTCGCCCTTGTTGACATTCTTGATGAAGTCCTTATCGATATCCTCCATGCAATGCTGAGCAAGCTCTGCCGGATCGGAGGAATTTAAGTATCTTGCGGGGATGATTACGTCGGTATCAACGTTGTCACCGTATTTAAAAACTAATCCTTTTGCGTTGTTCATAGTCTCGTTCCTTTCCTTTCTTCAAAATCCCGATTACAGGTCGCAGGGGCAGGAGATCTTGCCGGTAATTGCACTTGCAGCTGCTACTGCAGGGCTTGCAAGATAGATCTCGCTGGTTACGTGACCCATACGTCCTACGAAGTTACGGTTGGTGGTGGAGACACAACGCTCGTTCTCTGCCAGGATGCCCATATAGCCGCCGAGGCAGGGACCGCAGGTAGGGGTGCTTACTACAGCGCCTGCGTTGATAAAGATCTCAAGAAGACCTTCCTTCATAGCCTGCATGTAGATCGCCTGGGTTGCGGGAATGATGATGCAGCGCATACCCTTCTTAACGTGTCTGTCCTTTAAGATCTCTGCTGCAGTACGCAGGTCGTCGATACGACCGTTGGTGCAGGAACCGATCACAACCTGATCGATCACGATGTCGTCCATCTCATGGATCTCATCTATGGTATGAGTATTCTCAGGCAGATGAGGGAAGGAAACGGTAGGACGAAGCTCACTTAAATCGATGGTGTACTCTTCGTCATAAACTGCATCTTCATCTGCTTCGTAAACAGTGTAGCTTCTGGTGGAATGCTCTTCCATGTACTTCTTAGCCAGATCGTCTACGGGGAAAATACCGTTCTTGCCGCCGGCCTCGATAGCCATGTTGGCAATGGTGAAACGATCATCCATGGTGAGGTTGGCTACGCCCTCTCCCACGAACTCCATGGACTTGTAAAGAGCACCGTCAACGCCGATCATGCCGATGATGTGAAGGATCACATCCTTACCGCTTACCCACTTGGAGGGTTTGCCGATCAGATTGAACTTGATAGCGCCGGGAACCTTGAACCATGCCTTGCCGGTTGCCATGCCTGCAGCCATATCGGTACTGCCGACACCGGTGGAAAATGCGCCGAGTGCACCGTAAGTACAGGTGTGAGAATCTGCGCCGATGATAACGTCGCCTGCTACAGTCAGGCCTTTTTCGGGAAGAAGTGCATGCTCGATGCCCATCTCACCCACTTCAAAGTAGTTGGTGATCTCATTGCGTCTTGCGAACTCTCTTACGCACTTGCAGTGTTCTGCAGACTTAATATCTTTATTAGGTACGAAGTGATCGGGTACCAGAGCGATCTTATCCTTGTTGAATACGCCCTCAACCTTCATCTTTTCCATTTCCTTGATTGCAACGGGGCTGGTGATATCGTTGCCCAGTACCAGGTCGAGATCAGCCTCAATGAGCTGTCCTGCGCATACCTCGGTAAGACCGGCTGCCTTTGCAAGGATCTTCTGTGTCATTGTCATTCCCATAGACATTATCCTCCATTTTTATCAGAATCGTTGCCGATTAATATCATTAATGTGTATCATAACACACTTTGAAACTTAAGAAAATAGATATATTTAATCAATTTATGTATTATCTTATGCATAGTATGGTATGATAAAAACAAAAATACAGATAAGGAGTTTTGAGATGGGTAATACATTTTATTTTAACTGGGAAACATCACTCATCCTGTGGCTGCAGGAGCACATGGGCGCTGCCGGAACCGCTGTTTCCTCCTTCTTTACCATGTTCGGCGAGGATATGTTCTTAGTCGTCCTCTTTGGCCTGATCTACTGGTGTTTCAACAAGAAAATGGGCGTCTACATCGCCGCCAACCTCTGCATCGCAGGCACAATGAATCCAATCTTTAAAAATATGTTCATGCGCCGTCGTCCTTACTTCGACAACGAGGCCATCAAATGCCTCAAGATCGTTGAAAAGGACGCTGATATGTACGATATCGTGGAACAGGGCTTCTCTTTCCCCAGCGGTCACTCCACACAGGCTGCCTCTGTGTACAGTTCCATCGCGATTTATATGAAGAAAAGATGGGTGACTCTTGTCTGCATTCTGATCACTGTACTTGTAGGTGTCTCCCGCTTCTGTCTCGGTGTTCACTATCCCACCGATGTTTTCTGCGGCTGGATCCTCGGTCTTGTTGTAGTATTCCTGCTCCCCTATTTCAGAAGACTCTTTCCTAAGAAGGAGTGGTTCTACTTATGCGTAGCACTTCTCATGCTTCCCGGCTTCTTCTTTGTAAGAACAAGCGATTATTACACCGGCATGGGCATTACCCTGGGCTTCTTTGCCGGCAATCTCTTTGAGGAAAAATTTGTAAATTTCGAGAACACCAAAAAGCCTTTGAGCATTGCCATCAGACTGATTCTTGGAATCGCAGGATATCTGATCCTGAACGAGGGCTTAAAGATGCCCTTCTCTTCCGAATTCCTCGGAAGCGCAACTCTCCTTGCATTCTTCGTGAGGACCTGCCGATATGCGATCATCCTGTTTTTGCTGGTGGGCGTATATCCCCTTGCATTTAAGAAGATCGCGAGATAATTTGATCCGGACTTCCAGCATTTGAAATATACATAATACAGCAGGGAGATGGCATTTTTCCCCCTGCGAATACCAACACACCTTTAAATTCATTACTCGCGCAAACAAAAAGGCACACCGTACCTTAAGTACAGTGTGCCTTATATTTTTGACCTTATGCAGCGAAAAGGGATTAGTTGTTGATGAGCTTATCCTCTTCGTTGTTCCAGCTGTAAAGCTTACGAACTTCTTCGCCAACCTTCTCAGCGGGATGCTCAGCAGCGAGCTTTCTCATAGCCTTGAAGTGAACCTGCTTACCTGCGCCGGACATATCAAGGAGGAACTCCTTAGCGAAGGTACCATCCTGGATATCGGAAAGGATCTTCTTCATGGACTTCTTGGTCTCCTCGGTGATGATCTTGGGACCGGTGATGTAATCGCCGTACTCAGCGGTATTGGATACGGAATAACGCATG
>JAZULD010000080.1:0-42221 GCA_045643625.1 Acetatifactor sp.
CTCTTTCGGAGTTCGGTCAGTTTTCATGAACTCGCCCCTTTCGGGGACTCCGTCTCCACATGGCGTCAACACAAAGAACGCGCACTCTCTCTGCAGCGATGCCGACGATCAGCATGCAGAGGGCTGCCACGAGGCTACCCAGAATAAGTCCCGGACATGACGAGATCTTTGACAGCGGGAACAGTGCCTGCCACTTGTAGCGAAGACCGATGTTTTCCTGGATCAGGTACGCGCCCAGCACATAGGGAGATACTTTCACAAGCAAGGCCGCAAACTTACCCTTGCATTCCACCTTCAGGAAGAAGGCAAAAAGACCTGCTGCCGCAAGGAAGGGCAGAATGTGGTTGTATTCGTAGAAGACCTTCAGAAGCAGTCTTAAGCTTCCGGTCTTTAAATAGACGGTATGCAGGCACATTGTGCCGCCGAAGATAAGCAGTACGCCCGCCAGATAGGTGAGCATTGCGCGGGTCTTAGTCTTTACAAAAGGCAGACCAAAGCGCGCTGCGTAAGCACCGGTTAAGAACATGCACAGATACCACAGGCAGTCGTAGCCCTTCTGATCCAGCTCTAAGCGCACGGGAAGCACGGACTTCAAGACACAGAAGGCGATGAGCAGCAGGATCAGGGAAGTGCGCAGCTGCTTCTCACTCATCTCGCGCACTGCTCTGCCGACAAAGGGCAGCAGCAGGAAGAGGAACACATAGGCTGTCATAAACCAGTAGTGTCCCATGGAGATGGGGAAAATGAGCATCAGGAAGTAGTGGAGACCCTTTTCGGAGGCTTCCACAAGTCCCGCAAAATAGGCAACAAGACCAAGCACCACAGAGTAGGTCCACACCTGGATAAGCACTTTAATAAGCTTCTCGAGGCGGAATTCGGACTTCCAGAGGAAGTAGCCGCTGATCAGCATATAGCAGTTGACTGCCACGATGCAGAAGGCTTCAAGCAGCCATGCGCTCACGCCCACAGCACCCATATCCGCGCTCTCCAGATTGCCTAAGAGATTGCCCTTTCCCAGGAAATGAAGCACGGTCACCATCATCATTGCGATGCAGCGGAGAAGCTCCGGTCCTGTTTGTCTTGTATTTGTACGCTGTAACTGTTCAGTCATCTCGCAGCTCCTTTTTTACAAAGTAAGTCATATTAATCATATCATTTCGGGTGTGATAAATCAATGGCTACCGTTTTCGCAGGGGTTCGCTGTGTTTCTCATCGTTTACGACGTTCGCCGGAGGTTCGTGCAGGCGTAAGTCCCGGCGAACCCCGGCGCAAAAAAATACACGACAGCGGATCTTCATCCGCCGCCGTGTTCTTTTTTACACAGTTCGTTTTCGGAACGGTCTTATTTGTTGTCGTAATTACCTACGGTAATTGCTTCGTTGTTGAAATCTGCAACGCTTGCAGCCTTCTCATAGAAGTGAACAGCGTTCTTTAAGATACCGTCGAAGGTGTAGTAGTCGTCATCCTTAGCAAGAGGAAGGGTAACGTTGATCTTCTTGCAGCCTGCCTTGTAGATAGCGGTGATGAGCTCAACGGTCTTTCTGCCGTCCTCACCGGTGATCATAGGTCTGGTGCCGTTCTCAAGAGCGTTGTAGTAGTTGTCGATCTCACCGGTATGACCCTCGTAGGGAAGATCTGGCATTCCGTTGTAAGCATCTTCGATCTTCTTGATCAGCTCAGCATTGCGCTCGGGAATAGGGAAGCCGTTGGGCTGAGCGAGCTCTGCCTTTACGCTGAAAGGAGCGGAGATCTTAGCGTCTGCACACATCAGATCGAGACCCTGCTCTTCGCCGTGATGAACAACGGAGCTGGTGATCTGAGCGATGCTGCCATCGTCATAGGTAAGAGCTGCGAGGGAGATATCCTCAACCTCGGAGTTGTCATGCATGGTGTTAGCCAGTACAGCAACAACTTCCTTGGGAAGACGACCTTCGATCCAGTTCAGCATGTCGATGTGATGAACAGCGTGGTTCAGAGTACATCCGCCGCCTTCCTTCTCCCAGGTACCTCTCCACCACAGATCGTAGTAGCTGTGGCCTCTCCACCAGTAGGAGTTGATATGAGCACAGCAGAGTTTTCCGGGAAGACCGGAATCATATACTGCCTTTAACTTATAGATAGAGTTGCGGAAACGGTTCTGAGCGATACAACCCATGGTAACGCCGTTGCGCTTCTCAGCCTCGAGCATAGCGTCACACTCTGCCAGGCAGGTAGCCATAGGCTTCTCAACAAGTACGTTGCAGCCTGCGTTCATAGCGTTGATAGCGATCTGTGCATGCACATAAGGAGGGGTGCATACATGAACAGCATCGATCTTGATACCGGATGCAAGCATCTTCTCATGATCGTCAAAGATAGCTGCGTCCTCGATGCCGTGCTTCTCGGCAAAAGCCTTAGCCTTGTCGGGATAGATATCACAGAGAGCAACAACTTTTACTCTCTCGGGGAAAGTCTTAAGACCCTCGATGTGGAGTCTTGCGATACCGCCGGTTCCTACGATTGCAACACGTAACATTTTTTTGTCCTCCAATTAGTCAGGTATGTTTTGTTGTAGTGTTTTGTTTATTAGCCCTTGATTCTCTTAGCCTGCATCTCTGCCTTTACGCAAAGCTCAGCTGCCTTGAAAGCGTGCTCCTGAGTCATAGCGTTCTCGGTACGGTTGATGCAGTCAAGGATCAGGTCGCCGAAGTAAGGATAGCCAACCTTGCCGTTAACCTCGAAGTGCTGCTCGCCGTCCTTGTTAACAAGGTATACATGCTGAGAAGAACCGTCGTTAGCAGCAACGTTAACGTACTTACGAAGCTCGATGTAACCCTCGGTACCGATGATGAAGGTTCTGCCATCGCCCCAGGTGGAAAGACCGTCGGGAGTGAACCAGTCAACACGGAAGTGCTGGGTAGTACCGTTGTCGCCGAGAAGAATTGCATCACCGAAGTCCTCAAGCTCGGGGAAATCGGGATGACCGTAGTTGCCTACTTCACTGTACTGGACGGTAGCATCCTTAACGCCGCAGTAGAAAAGGAACTGCTCGATCTGATGGCTTCCGATATCGCAGAGGATACCGCCGTACTGCTCTTTCTTGAAGAACCAGTCGGGTCTGCTGGAAGGATTACCTACTCTGTGAGGGCCGAAACCGTCAACGTGGATGGGAGTACCGATAGCGCCCTGCTCGATGAGCTGGCCTGCGAATACTGCGGACTCGGTGTGGATACGCTCGCCGTAGTATACCATGTACTTTCTGCCGGTCTTAGCTGCCATTTCCTTAGCTGCGTTTAACTGCTCAAGGGTGGTTAAAGGAGCCTTATCTACGAAATAGTCTTTGCCTGCTGCCATAACGCGAAGACCAAGTGCGCAGCGCAGATTGGTGATTGCTGCGGAACATACCAGCTTAACTTCGGGATCGTTTAAGATCTCTTCCTCGCTGGAAGCTGCCTTTGCGGTGGGGAACATGTTGATGAACTTCTCCATCTTTGCGGGATCTGCATCATATACCCACTTTACAACTGCACCTGCCTCGGTCAGGCCGTTGCACATGCCATAGATGTGGCCGTGATCCAGCGCGATCGCTGCGATATAGAATTCGCCTTCTTTCACTACGGGAGCGGGCTTGCCCTTAGGTGCGTAGTTCATTCCGTCTTGTTTGTTTACTTCGCTCATTGTTGCCTCCTTGCAATGTTGCATATAAAAATTTGTGTTTATAGTAGGCTGCATATCGCAGCGAACTTACTCAGTCAGATGCCGCCTTCCCATGTTCGGAGTCCTGCGGCTCGTCTGCCTTTTAAAAAAGGCTTCGGTCTTACTGCTTTCCTCTCATGCGGTACACCGTATCTGTCAGCTTGTGGTACGCCGCGGAGAAGGTCCTGCTCTCAGCCAGGCGTCTTCTTAAGGGCGCCAGGGTGCAGGCGAGGATCGCCTTGTATTTAAAAAGTTCCCCGGGAGTCATGTAGATCTTTGTGATGGCTTCATGCTCCTTTGCAGAGCGCTTCAGATTCTCCGCAGTCTCGGAGAAGCCGCCGCCCTCGTAGTCGGCCACGGTCATGTCGAGGTAGACACATTTTGCATGGCCCTTATAGTAACACCAGAGAAAATGCTCATAGTCCGCGCGGATCTTGTAGGCGGGCTCATAAGGCTTCTCCCTGCAGAGAGATGCATCATAAATGCAGCTCTGGTGACAGGGCACGTTTCGATAGCAGGTAAAACCGTTGATCACCGGGGAAGGGGTGATGAAACTGTCCTGTTTTTCATTGTAGATGCGTCCGTAGAGAAGGAGTCTGCCCTCTCCCGCGTGCTCCTCTGCCGCCTTGGCAGCCCCCGATAAGACATTCTCATCGTGGAAGGAATCACCGCAGTTTAAGAAGATCAGGTACTCTCCCTTCGCGTAAGCCACCGCCTGATTCATGGCATCGTAAATGCCTGTGTCGGAGCTTCTGTAAAGGTGGATGCGGGGATCGTCGGGCAAGTTATCAACGGATCCGTCGGTGCTTCCGCCGTCCTTGACCACGATCTCGTAGTCCCCGTACTTCTGCATCAGAATACTCTGTATGGTGTCTTTCATTTTGTCGCCCGGATTCAGGCAGACAACGATCACAGAAAATTTCATGCAAGACCTCACAGGATTACATTACGTTCTTCTGTCTCACAAGGTACCAGAGGGTGATGCCTGCGAGAGCCATGAAGAACAGACAGGTTGCGGAATTCACGAAGCTTCCCGCAAACAGGCCGAAGCGGCCTAAGATAAAGACAAGGATGTTGGCTGCCATATGCATGACAACGGGCACCCTGAAGTCGCCGAAATACTCGTAGGCATATGCCAGCAGACAGCCCACGCCGAATGCGTATACAGCCTGCACACCGTTCATGTGGAAGCCGCCGAAGAGCACTGCGGATACAAAGATCGCAACTCTCACGTTGAAGAATCTGCGCAGGTAGTTGAAGATAATGCCTCTGAAGACGATCTCCTCACAGACGGGAGCCACGAGACCGTATACCAGGATTCCCAGCAGGAAAGCCACGGAAGCCTGATTCTCTGCTGCCTGAGCGTAGCTCTCGGAAGCGGAAGTCATGCCGGAGAATGCGCTGAAAATATTAAGTCCGATGACAAGGCCTACGGTTGCAAGTGCCAGGAAACCGTAATTGCCCAGGGGCTCTCCCTTGATGTGGGTCAGCTCCATGTCCTCTTTGGTCTTGCCGAGAACGAACTTTGCGGTCTTCAGCACGCCCAATACACCTGCGATGTTGGCGATCATAAGAGAGATCAGCTGTGCGTTTGCGGAAAGTCCCGCGCCCACACCGGTCTCATCTCGTAAGAACAGGAACCTGTCAAAGGCTCCGCCCACCATGGCGCCGCCCTCCACCATGCCGCCGATCTCAAGGAAGACCAGGTTCACCAGGTGGGTGACAAGGGTGCGTACCACGATAAATACCAGCAGGTTCCAGACAACCAGCCATGCCTTCTGGAAAGGTGTTGCCTTGGAGCGGTCATTCTCGTAACCGCGAAGCAGGAATCTCTGAAGCTCCTCAACGGTGGTCACAAGATAATCGGCATGTGCCTCGCAGAGTTCCTCCCTGCTGCCGTAGCCGTAGGTCACGCCGAGGCTGTCGATCTTCAGCTGCTTGGCTGCCTCGATATCATACTTGCGGTCGCCTACCATCAGGATCTTGTCTCTGCTGATAGCCTTGCCCGCAATAGTGGAAAATCTGTTCAGGACCTCGCTGATGACTTCCTTCTTGGAAGCTCTTCTGCCGTCCAGCTCGCTGCCGATGACAACATCGAAGAATCTGTCCATGTGGAAGTGCTCGAGGATGCGCTTTACGTATACGGTGGGCTTGTTGGAGGCTACGGCCATGTGAATGCCCTTGCCCTGCAGAGCTGCAAGCATGGGGATAATGCCCCGGTAGACCTCGTTCTCGAAGAGTCCCACGGTATTGTAGCGCTCTCTGTATTTTTCAACAGCCAGATCGGCTGTGGCGTCGTCCATATTGTAGTATTCCTTAAAGCTGTCCTTTAAGGGGGGGCCGATAAAAGGCTCCAGTTTGTCGCGGTCGGGCTCGTCGATGCCAAGCTCCTTAAGGGCGTGCTGTACGCAGGTCGTAATACCCAGCTTGGAGTCTGTCAATGTGCCGTCCAGATCAAAAAGAATATACTGTCTCATCGAATCAATTACCCTTTCGATTAAAAACTCCTGATGGTGTCGTTGGAGTCGTCAACGGTATTCTCAAAGCTTACGATCTTCACATCGTAGCCGATTGCGTCATTCACCTGTACGTGAACCGTATCGCCCTGTTTTCTGCCAAGGAGTGCCTTGCCCAAAGGGGATTCGTTGCTGATAAGACCTGCCAGGGAATTGCCCCTGACGGTGGTCACGATGCGGTAGGTCTCCTGCAGGCCGTCCTCTAAGAATTCCACGGTGACGGTGTTGTTCAGGCCGATCTCATCGTCCGCGGACTCATCGGAGATGACCTTAGCGGTCCTGATCATTCTCTCCAGATAGCGGATCCTCGACTCGTTCTGGTTCTTCACCTTCTTGGCTGCATGATACTCGAAGTTCTCGCTCAAGTCGCCGTGGGCTCTGGTCTCCTTGACCTCCTCAAGGGCCTTGGGACGCACCACCAGCTTGCGGTACTCGATCTCCTCCTGCATCTTTTTGATATCGCTTTGTGTCAGTTCATCGTACATAAAAATTACCTGTCAGTGCTCACGCACTCTATGCCAAAACAGCGCCCAGTCCGTAGATCACGCCTGCTGCCAGAACGATCTGGATGATGGCAAAACGGAAAACAGTCTGGGTATTGGACCAGCCCCACACCTTTCTCACATGATCGTGAAGAGGAGTTCGGACATTGGTCAGAATGTGTATTTTCAGGAAACGGATCAGGCTGACCTTCAGAAGTCCGAGGCCGCCGTCCAGGAATAAAACAAGTGCCAGAGGCAGGTACAGGAAAGGTGCACCTGTCTTCAGAACAGCAATGCTGATAAACAGTCCCATTGCTCTGGAGCCTGCGTCGCCCATCATCAGGATGCTGGGAGTTGCGTTGAACCAGAGGTATGCCAGGATGCACATCACAAACAGCACGATCAGGTAGGAGAACTCGCTGGCTCTGCCGAGCTGCCCGGTGACAAAATAGATGCTCATCAGCGTAATGATGGTCAGGGTTCCGGAGAGACCGTCCACACCGTCCGCGCAGTTGGTCACGTTCACGCTGGCCCATACAAGAAGCACGATGGCGATGCCGTAGAGAACGGGGTGTAAGGCGATGCCTGCGCCGAAGAATGCAAAGTTCACCACATTGGGGTTGTAGACTAAGAAGGTGACAGCCACGAGGACCGCAACGATCAGGTCAAGCAGACCCTTCTTGTATTCGCCCCAGGACTTCTTGGCTGCGTCGTCAAGATAGCCTGTGAGCATGGACACCACGATCAGTACGAGGTAACAAATATTCTCAGCCTTCACAGGTACGAAGAGCAGTGCGCTTACCGCGAAGCAGAGCACAAAGATGATTCCCGCGCCTCTGGGCTTGCCGGCGGAGAGCTTGCCGTCATGAGCGAACTCTCTGCCGCCGTCCTTGGGAAGGCGGTTCTTCAACAGTGCCGTCGCGATCACGGTTGCTGCAAAGGCAAACAGAATTCCGAATAAAGATACCATAGGATCTCCGTTCTGCACGAATCGTGCTTATTTTTTCTCAAAAACGAATGCTTCCAGGTCGAAATCACTGCCGGGCAGGAAGATCACTTCCACCTTGCCGCTGCCGGCAAAGCCCTCAATGGGGAAGGTCTGCTCGGTGTACTCGCTGCCTTCGCCCTTAAACTCTGCGATGCAGTTCACCGTCTCCTCTCCCTCGGGAGTGAATCGTACATGGATGGTATTCATAGTAAGAGGGGTACGTCCCTTGATGGTAATGCTGTCGGGACCTTCCTCTCCGAAGTTCATATTCTCGTACACGAGGGTAACATTGTTGCCGATCTTCTCGACCGCATTGCCGTTACGCTCAAAGCTGTCGCCGTAGACGCTGTCAGCCTCGCCTGCGAACAGTCTGCCGTAGGCCTTCTCGGTGTACTTGAAGACAAAGCCCTTGATGTGTGCCTTGTTGGTCAGGACAAAACCGATGGTCTGAATGCCCTTCAGTCTCACGGGCAGCTTCCAGGTCTCCTCCTGATAGGTGTTCCACTTACTGATCTTCTGATAGACCACTGTGGTGATCAGGCTGCTGCCCTCAGCGTAGGGCTTGCCCTGCCAGATCTCCATGGGATAGGCATCATTGGAAAGGGTAAAGATGGGCATGGTGATCTCATCGGAACCATACTCACCGAAGTCGATATCCTCGTAGTAGGCACCGCTCTTCTCTGTTCTGGAGGTGGCGATACCCTTCTCGTTGCCGTTGGTGACCTCACCGATCAGTCCCGCGTGAAGTCCCGCGCTGATCAGCTCGTAGGGATTTAAAAATACCTGACCAAGGTCCTCCGCCCTGCACTCAAGCTGGGAGATGACAGTGATCCTGCCGCCTCCGCCCATGCAGCGCACTCTGAAGGAGCCGTCGCCCTTGGCCTTCACTCTCGCAACATGTCTGCAGCCGTTGCTTACGATCTCTTCCACCGATGCAAAGCCGACCTCGATGCCGGCGTCGTTCACGACCTTCCACACAACATCTGTTGCGGATGCATTCTCGGGAAGGATCTTCGCCTCAATGAGAAGCTCGGGAACATCCTCTGTGATCACTGCGCCGCCCTCGGTGGCAAGTTCGATCTTGCGCACGGGAACAGGGTCGTTTGCGCCGCTCTCGCAAGGCATGCCGGAGAGATTCTCAAGGTAGTCATACTCTTCAGCATTCTCTGCGGGAAGTGCTTCGATCTCCACACTTGCGGGGATCAGTCCCTCACCGCTTACGGTGACGGTGATCTTACCTGCCTGCGCTGTGCTTCCGATCACTGCCAGCAGTTTGCCGGAGAAGAGCTTGCGTGTGCAGCCCTTATATGCGTCGTAATCGGTGCTGTCTCCGTTGTCCAGACCCAGTAATCTTCCGGGGCCTTCCACCTTCACAGTCACGTAGTCGGACGCGTTCTCAACAGGATTGCCCTGCTCATCCTTCGTCTCGATCGTCAGGAAAACAAGGTCTCTGTTATCTGCAATGATTTCCGGTCTGTCGACGGAAAGTGCCACCTCTCTGCTCTCGCCGAAGGAGGTTCGCACGTCTCTGCAGACCTCTTTTCCGCTCTCGTCATAGGCGATGGCGGTGATGGTACCGGGGGTATAAGGCACCTGCCAGTTGCCGGACAGTACCAGCCCCTTCTCGTGATCGATCTTCTGCACGCCCTGTGATACACCGTTTACCAGGAGCTCCACCATGGGGGCATTGGTGCATGCGCGCACGTCGATCAGCTGACCTTCGTTAAAGTCCCAGTAAGGGTAGAGATGCACCATGGGTGCCTTCTCGAAATCGGTCCATTCCGCCTGAAAAGCGTAGAATGAATCCTTGGGGAAGCCTGCGGTATCGATCTGACCAAAATAGGAATTCTTGGTGTGATAGGGGGTAGGCTCTCCGATATAGTCGCAGCCGGTCCAGAGGAACTGACCGAAGGTAAAATCAGCATCTCTGTCGTCTGTAATGTCCTTCTCAATACTCTTCGCACCCCAGCTGGTGGAGGAGTTGCCGAGGGAGGAGCACTGCTCGTCCTCGTCTGCCAGGATGGACTGTGACATGGGGAAGTGATAGATGCCGCGGCTCTGTACAACAGAGGCGGTCTCACTGCCGTAGATCACCCAGTCGGGATGTTCCTCCTGGTGAGGAGCGTAGTATTTTTCACCGTAGTTGTAGCCTGCGATCTTCACGATGTCTGCACATTTTCTTGCATTTTCCCAGGCCATATAGTTGGAGCCGATGGTGATGGGCGCATTGTTCTTGGGGTCGTGGGTGCGCACAAAACCGATCAGTCTTCTTGTGATCTCCTGACCGTACTCATCGGCGTGAGTATCGTAGATCTCGTTGCCGATGGACCAGAGGAACAGGGAAGGGTGATTGCGGTCCCTGCGGATCCAGCTCTCCACATCCTTCTCGGCCCAGTCCTTGAAGAAGCGGGCGTAGTCGTACTTGTTCTTCGGTCTCTCCCACATGTCGAAGGCCTCGTTCATCACGAGGAAACCCATTCTGTCAGCCAGCTCCATCAGCTCGGGAGCGGGCATATTGTGGGCGGTTCGGATCGCATTCACTCCCATGGCGCGAAGAGTCTTAAACTTCCTTGCCATAGCGGCGTCATTCCACGCACTGCCGAGGCAGCCAAGGTCGTGATGCTCGCAAACGCCGTGGATCTTAAGTTTCCGGCCGTTTAAGTAGAAGCCGTCTCCTGCCTTAAACTCCTTGGTGCAGAAACCCACGGTGATGCGCTGTGTATCGTAAATTGTATTATTGTCTTTGTCAGTTAAAGAAACGACCAGCTCGTAGCATGCGGGATCGTCGATCTCCCACAGCTTAACACTGTCCGTCTCTGTTTTAAGATGTGCCTTGCCGCACACATATCCGGGAAGGGGTCCGGCCTTCTCGCCGTCCGTAATGCCCGCAAAACCAAGCTCCTTCACCACTGCGCCGTCCTTAAGAAGGCTGTAGCGGCAGCCGAGAGAATCCTCTCTCACGCCTGCGATCTCGGTCTCAATGTCCATGGCAAAGCCCCCTGTCAGATCGTTTTGATCAAGAGGGGAAATGCTTACATAAGTGCCGTCAAGGGGCAGGAAGGACTTCTTTGTGACCTTCAGCCACACATTGCGGTAAATGCCTGCGCCGGAATACCAGCGGCTGTTGGGAGCCTGAAAATCGACCTTCAGAAGAAGCTCGTTGTCTCCCTGCACAAGGTGCTCGGTAAGATCTGCGTCAAAGGTGGAATAACCGTACTTCCACTGCGCGATCTCCCTGCCGTTTAAGTACAGCGTGGAATTCATGTACACGCCGTCAAAACGGATCTGTACCCTCTCACCGCCTGCGATATCGGCTTTCAGTTCCTCTGCCTTTATCACTCTGCGGTACCAGCCCACAGCGTCTGCATAGAAGCCGTGAGTGTCATAGATCAGCCAGTCGTGAGGGATCTCAACGGGCTGAAACTCCGAGGTCCTTGCTACGACAGAATCGATCCCGGTTCCTGTATCTGTTTTTAAAAAGGTCCATCGATTGTTAAAAAGGGCCTTGGCAACGCCCTCTTCACTGTTATAAATACGCAACCGCAATACTCCTCTGCGCACAATAACACACTGCCGGCCGACTTCCCGACCGGCAGCATATTTTGCTTTCTTTCGTAAAAATTAGTAGATCTTTCTGCCCTTCTCGTCTGCGATGTTGGACTTGCGGAAGAAGTAGGAGTTCACCTGATCTCTCCACTCCTTAGCGTTGTGAAGCATCTCGTCGAAGCGGTCTCTTACTAACTTGTAGGTCTCGGGGCAGATCTTGCCGTCCAGAGTCTCCCAGTCAGCGATCATCTTCTCAACTTCCTCAACACCCTCGAAGTGAGAATCGTAGATATGCTGGATCACGGTCTTGCCGCTCTTGAGCATATGGTTGTAAGGGGTGTGATGGAAGAACAGGATCAGCTCTTCGGGGCAGGTATTGATATCGTTGTACATGGAAGCGTTGGGCTCATAGTACTGCTGAGCATAGCCGGTACCCTTGTCGGATCTGTCTACGCCGATCGCGAAGTGATCTGCTCTGTGGTAGGTACCCCAACGGGAATACTCATAACCGTCAACGCTTACACCGTAGTGTACGTGAGGGGTGCACATCCAGCCTACACCGAGAGGAGCGGTATACTTCTCGTAGGTAGCTCTGGAGTTCAGCATAATGCCCTTAACGGTAGCGATGATCTCGGGATCGGTGGAAATGCTCATGCCGATCCACTCCTCTAAGATCTCCTCTGCGGAGAGAGCGGGAGTAAATGCGAGACGACCGAAGCCGTAGAAGTTAGCTGCTGCAAGGTCGGAACCGGTCCAGTTCTTGTCGTTACCGGTGTTGATAACTGCTGCGATACCGGTGTACTTGTTGCCGTGGGTTCTGCCGGAGATGATATCCGCAACGGTATCGTTCTCTTCTGCGCAGTAGGTCTTGAAGTCCAGAACCTCCTTGTACAGAGGGATCAGGTAGCAAACGTCGATCTGGTGACCGGTGTACTCCTGAGCAACCTGTACCTCAAGCATCTGGTTGGTCTTCTTTAAGCCGCCAAGCAGGGGAGAAATAGGCTCTCTGATCTGGAAGTCCATGGGACCGTTCTTGATCTGAAGGATAACGTTCTCATGATAATCACCGTCCATCTCGATGAAGTTGTCGTAACCTGCTCTTGCACGATCGGTCTTGTAATCTCTCCAGTCCTGGGTGCAGTTGTAAACGAAGCATCTCCAGATCAGGATACCGCCGTAAGGCTTGATGATGTCAGCCAGCATGTTAGCGCCGTCTGCCTGGGTTCTGCCGTAGGTGAAGGGACCGGGTCTTCCTTCGGAGTCAGCCTTTACAAGAAGGCCGCCCATGTTGGGAATTACACGGAATACCTCTTCCATCTTCTTCTCCCACCATGCGATAACTTCGGGATCCAGGGGATCTGCGCTGTTGGGGCCGCCCAGCTCGATGGGAGCTGCGAAGTTCAGGCTTAAGAAGAACTTGATGCCGTAGTCTGCAAAGATCTCTGCCATTGCTACGACCTTATCAAAATATCTGTCGGTGATCAGATAGGTAGCTGCGTCCTTAACGTTTACGTTGTTGATAACAACGCCGTTGATACCGATACTTGCAACCATACGTGCATAGTCAACGGTACGCTCGTCAACGATGACTTCGTTGTTCTCGAAGAAGAAAGAGTCACCTGAGTAACCTCTCTCGATGCTGCCGTCCATGTTGTCCCAGTGATTGTACATTCTTAAGGGGTTGTCGGGATTAACAAGAACGCTTACGCCTGCTAAAGACTTCTCTAAAGAAACATTGCGCAGTACATGGAAAACGCCGTATAAGAGACCCTTGGAGTCCTTAGCTGCGATGGTGAGAACGCCGTTCTCCTCGCTGATGCAGTAGCCTTCCTCCTTGATAGAATCGCAATCGGACTTTACCAGTACGCAGGTTGCATCTGCGTCAACGATCTCGCATGCTGCACCGAGCATACCCTCTGTGCCCTTCTTCAGTTCTGCCAGAGCACTCTTAACCACTCTGCACTCTGTGCTGAATCCCTGCAGGGCAACCTTGCCGAAATATGCAGCATTACCGCAGTCTTTCTTGGGCTGATATTTCAGCCAGAGCTGTGTCCACTTTTCCTGTGCCATGTGATACCTCCATTATAAAAGTTGTTATTGTTCCGCCGCTTCCCCCACTGCGGAGCCAACAACCTCCCCTCACGGGCCGAAACAAGCGTGAAATCCATATTTTCCTGTATATCAGTATATCATGACTCCCTGAAAATTCAATGGAGGTTTGCCCATCTTTACAAAAAATAACAGGTTTTTGCCAAAATAAGACATGAAAAAACAGCCGCTTCGCAACTCGTGCAAAACGGCTGTTGATATTTGGTTAATTCTGTGTAAGATCCTGTCAGAAGATCGCCTGAAGCTCAGAGAGTTATGCTAACTTCTCGGGAACGGTAAGTTCGATCTTGCAGGACTTCTTGCCGGTGAGCTTCTCGCTTCTTGCGTCGGGACCCTGGCCGCCGATGTATACTTCTACGCAGCCTTCCTCGATGCGAAGCTTGCCTTCCTCGTCAAAGAGACCGAATGCCTCCTTGGGAAGATGGATGCATACTTCCTTGCTCTCGCCTGCCTCCAGGTAGAGCTTGCGGATACCCTTGAGCTGTGCGTTGGGGGTATTCTCTCTGCAGACCTTAACATAGACCTGAACGGTCTCGCCGCCTGCAACCTTGCCGGTGTTCTTGACAACTGCCTTGACATCGATACCGTCAGCACCGATCTTGTCGCTGCTTACAGCAACATCGCTGTAGGTGAAGTCGGTGTAGGAGAGGCCGTAACCGAAGGGATACAGAGCATCGCTCTTCATGTAACGGTAGGTTCTGCCCTTCATGCTGTAATCGGTAAATGCGGGAAGTTCCTCGGTGGAACGATAGAAGGTCACGGGAAGCTTACCCTCGGGGTTCTTCTCACCGAAGAGGATATCAGCCATAGCCTTGCCGCCCAGTGCGCCGGGATACCAGCCCTGGATGATTGCGGGAACGTGCTCATCAGCCCAGTTCACTGCAAGTGCGCTGCCGGAAAGGAGGATCAGGATCACGGGCTTGCCGCTCTCGTAGATGGTCTCCAGTACGTGCTGCTGTAAGCCGGGAAGATCAAGACCGGGCTTATCGCCGCTTGCGAACTCGTTGCCCTCATCGCCCTCTTCACCTTCCAGACCGGAGTCCAGACCCATGACAGCGATGACAACATCACTTTCGGCACAAACGCCCTTAACCTCGGAGATACGGTCATCTTCGATACCAAGGTTCTGGGACTTCATATGGCAGAGGTGGCAGCCCTCGGAGGTCAGTACGCGAACATCGTCGCCCAGGTAATCCTGGAGACCTTCCAGAATGGTCCAGTATCTGGAAGCAGTACCCTCGTAGTTACCTACCAGTGCTCTTCTGTTGTTGGCATTGGGACCGATCACGCCGACGGTCTTTAATGCCTTCTTGTCTAAAGGAAGCATGTTGTTCTCATTCTTCAGAAGAACGATACACTTCTCTGCTGCCTTGCGGTTCAGCTCCTGCATGGGAGCGCTGTCTACTACGGAGAAAGGAATCTCATCGAAAGGATTCTTGCCCTTCTCATCGAATACGCCCAGCTTCATTCTGGTGGTGAACAGGTTTACCAGAGCCTCGTCAAGGCGGCTCTCTTCAACCATGCCCTGCTCAACTGCCTGCTTCAGATAGTGGAACAGGTTACCGCAGTTTAAGTCACAGCCGTTGTTCATAGCCATGGAAACGGACTCAACGGGAGTATCGGTCACATGATGACCCTCATGGAAATCCTTGATCGCCCAGCAGTCGCTGACAACGTGGCCCTTGAAGCCCCACTCATCGCGGAGAATGTCCTTAAGCAGAGTCTTGTTACCGCAGCAGGGAGCACCGTTGGTACGGTTGTAAGCGCCCATGACTGCCTCTACGCCTGCTTCCTGAACACATGCCTTGAAAGCGGGAAGATAAGTCTCAAAAAGATCCTGCTTGCTTGCGACAGCATCGAAGCTGTGACGGATATCTTCGGGACCGCTGTGTACTGCGAAATGCTTGGCGCATGCTGCTGCCTTCAGATAGTTCTCGTCATGACCCTGAATACCCTGAACGAAACGAACGCCCAGACGGGAGGTCAGATAGGGATCCTCACCGAAGGTCTCATGTCCGCGGCCCCATCTGGGATCACGGAAAATATTAACGTTGGGAGACCAGAAGGTCAGTCCCTTGTAGATATCGGTATCATCATATGCCTGCTGCATATTGAACTTTGCACGACCCTCTGTAGAGATCGCATCAGCGACTTCCTCGATGAAATCCTCATCAAAAGTTGCCGCAAGTCCGATGGACTGAGGGAAAACGGTTGCAACACCTGCTCTTGCGATGCCGTGAAGCGCCTCGTTCCACCAGTTGTACGCCTTGATGCCAAGACGCTCGATGGCGGGTGCCCAGTTCAGAGTCTGTTCAACCTTCTCCTCCAGAGTCATCTTTGCAACCAGCTCGGCTGCACGTGCTCTGTACTCTTCTGCTTTAGCCTGGTTCTTTACAATTTCCATGTTGTCTCCTTCCGAGATAATCATAATATATATTCTGCTATATTTTACTACAAAGTGATTTTATTCACATTGCAAAAATTGCTATACGATACCCAAATATTGCTTTTATCAGGAGGAATAATTTTCCCTGATCTCCCTGTTCACGCGCTCGATATCCTCCAAAAGGCCTCGTGCCGACAATCTCTGTGCGCCGCTGCCCCAGATGATCATCTGCTCCAGCGCGTCGGAGGTCGCAACCGTCACCTGATAGTTGGGGATCATGGTGTGGACCGCCTTCTCGATGTACTGGTCCGCGGTCTCCGCCTCCTTGGTGTAGACCACGTGCACATTGTGATACTGAAGCACCGAACCCGAGCCGCCGTGGACCTTGTAGGCGTCGAAGACGATGATGACTGTATTGCCCACATAGCCCTGGTAATTGCCCATGATGTCGATGAGCTTGTCGCGGGCGCTGTCGATGTTGCGTGCCGCAAGCTCTCTCAATTCCTCCCAGGCAAAAATGATATTGTAGCCGTCGACCAGCAGGTACTCCTCGGGCTTGTTCTTGCCTCTGACCACCACGGACTCCCTGCCTCTGTAGGCAGTTCTGACGGTGGGTGCCGCCTCGGGTCTTCTGGTGACGCCGTGGTAGCGTCTGTAGTGTTTTTTATCCTCTTTGCGTCTGCCGTAGGTGTTGGCAAAAATAGCGTCGATCTCCTCCTGGGAGATGTAGTCGCTGCCGGAGCCTCTCACCTTCTGCATGCTGGCGCTGACCTCGGTGGATTTGATGGCAAAATCATCCAGCAAATACCTTCCGGTGTAGTGGTTCTGAGAAGTCTGCGCACTCTCCACATGCCAGCCGCTGTCCACGTGGGCATAGGCGTCCACGCGGTCCCAGTCCACAAGGAATCCGGCTCCGTGGGAGCAGAAGACGGAGCAGGTGGGATTGTCGAAGTCCGCCTCGGGATCGTAAAACATCTGCTCGACCACCTCTGCCGCATTGTGGCAGGGTTCGTAGCCCTTCAGGGTGCAGGATAATCTGCCGAAGCCTCTGGTGTAGGCGTTGAAATCGCTCTGGTAGCCGCGCATGGTGGATACGGGCGCGGAGCCTGTCAAAATGCATTTGTCACCGTAAGTTCTCGGCGGATCGAACTTGCCCTGCATCCTCTGGACGTCGGACATGGCGCGTCCAACGCACTCCGCAGGCATCTCCATGGTGAAGGCAAAATGGGGCTCCAGCAGTACGCTCCTGCTCTTTCTGAGTCCCTGGCGCACCGCACGGTAGGTTGCCTGGCGGAAGTCGCCGCCCTCGGTATGTTTCAAATGGGCTCTGCCCGCGATCAGGCTGATGCGCATATCGGTGATCTCGCTGCCTGTGAGCACGCCCACATGATGCTTCTCCTCAAGGTGGGTGAGGATCAGTCTCTGCCAGTTTTTGTCAAGTAAGTCCTCGCTGCACAGGGAGACGAACTGCAGTCCGCTGCCCCGCTCGCCGGGCTCAAGAAGCAGATGCACCTCCGCGTAGTGACGTAGCGGTTCAAAATGGCCGATGCCGATCACCGGCTCCGCGATGGTCTCCTTGTAGACGATGCTGCCTGCGCCGAAACCGACTTCCACGCCGAAGCGCTCGTAGATCACGCTTTTTAATACTTCTATCTGTACTTCACCCATGACCTGCACGTGGATCTCTCCGGAGAGTTCCTTCCACACCACATGAAGCATGGGATCTTCTTCCTCCAATTTCCTGAGATGCCCTAAGAGCACCACAGGATCACAGTCAAAGGGCACGATGACCTGATAGGTGAGAACGGGCTCAAGCATTGGCTGTTCGTTGTTCTCCTCATAGCCCAGACCCTGTCCCGCGAAGGTCCGCGTCAGACCCGTCACAGCCAGAATGCCGCCGGCCTCCATCTCGTCCACAGTCTTAAACTGGGCGCCGTTGATCACGCGCAGCTGGTTGACCTTCTCCTCCCAGGTGTCCGCCTCGTCCGCGGCACTGCCTGCGTTTGAGATGAGCTGTCTGCTGCGGATGCTGCCGCCGGTGACCTTTAAATGAGTCAGTCTGTTGCCCGCGGAATCTCTTGTGATCTTATAGACTCTGGCACCGAACTCCTCGGGATAGTCCGCCTGCAGGGAGTACTCCGCGATACCGTTTAAGAGTTCCTCCACGCCCTCAAGCTTCAGTGCCGAGCCGAAATAGCAGGGGAATACCGCCCTCGATGCCACCGCGTCGGCGATGTTCTCATGAGCGACCGTACCCTCCGCAAGATATTCTTCCATCAAGTCCTCTCTGCACATGGCGAGAGCGTCGTAAAAACCATCCGTTCCGATCTTGTCGCCGAACTCCACACAGCCCGGATCGAGCTTCTCCTGAAGCTCCGCAAGAAGCGCCTCCCTGTCAGTGTCAGGCTGGTCCATTTTGTTGACAAAAATAAAGACCGGCACCTCGTACCTTGCAAGCAGTCTCCACAGAGTGCGGGAATGTCCCTGGACTCCGTCGGAGCCGCTGATCACCAGCACCGCATAGTCGAGGACCTGCAGCGTTCTCTCCATCTCGGCAGAGAAGTCCACATGTCCGGGGGTGTCGAGCAGAGTGATCTCAAGGTCCTTCCAGTCCACTCTTGCCTGCTTGGAGAAGATGGTGATGCCCCTTGCTCTCTCCAGCGCAAAGTTGTCTAAGAATGCGTCCTTGTGGTCGACTCTTCCCATGGTGCGGATGGTTCCGCATGTATATAAAATTCCTTCCGACAAGGTGGTCTTGCCGGCGTCTACGTGAGCTAAAATTCCAAGTACCAGCTTATTGCTGCGCATGGGCCTCCTGCCTTTCGTTCGTCTATAGTCTACCTTTAAGTATTTCATGACGGGAGGAAAAAGTCAAATAAACTCCGCCAAAAGATTCTCTCTCTTTTCCCTTGACGCGCATGAAGGTTTATTGTATATTGTTTTTCGAAAAACAAATAAACCGCTAGGGGAGCACATCGCTGAGATTGAACGCCACGCGTTCTAACCCTCATTACTTGAACCGGTTAATGCCGGCGTAAGGAAGCTTATTAAAGTACTGCAGCCATGCCGCAGTATACGATGTGGTCCTCCTCGCGCAAACGAAGGAGGATTTTTTTATGAACAACTTTTTTGCAGCACCCACCGACGTGTGGGGCGATGACGCAGTCATGCTGACACCCACCGGCGTGGTGATCATCTCCGTCCTGATCGCAATTCTGATCTTCGCGGCAATGATCGTTCGCAGCCGTCAGGTATCCGGCCAGACCGGAGCAACCAAGCTTACCACCAAGCAGCTCGCATTCTCCGCAGTTGCACTGGCTCTGGCTATGGTAACTTCCATGATCAAGCTCTTCTCCCTGCCCATGGGCGGCGCAGTAACTCTGCTCAGCATGCTCTTCATCGTGCTGGTAGGCAACTGGTTCGGTCCCTACATCGGCCTTATGACCGGTGTCGCTTACGGTCTTCTCCAGTTCGTCATCGAGCCCATCTTCTACACCCTTCCCCAGATGATCGTTGACTATCCTCTGGCATTCGGTGCACTTGGTCTTGCAGGCTTCTTCTGGAAGAAAAAGAACGGTCTTCCCATCGGTTACATCGTGGGCGTTATCGGCCGTTTCATCTTCGCCTTCTTATCCGGCGTACTGTTCTTCGCAGCATACGCTCCCGAAGGCATGAGCCCCTACGCATACTCCGCAGTTTACAACGGTTCCTACCTTGCAGCTGAGGCAGTGATCACCCTGATCATCATCGTGATCCCCCCTGTTGCCAAGGCACTTGGCGCAGTCAAGAAGCTGGCTACCGAGTAAGGCGCAAAGCACAACTGTTATCTTCAGTGAAAGATAAAAAAACAGGCATCCATGCCTGTCACCACACCAAAAGAAAAACCGGAAGAAGGCATTTGCCTCTTCCGGTTTTTTATATGCTTTTTTATGATCTGCTTATCGCTCTCTTCCGCCGGTTTCTGAAATGCAGCCGAATACGGGATCTGATGTCTATATCACTCCGAAATGCTTCAGCACTCTCTCGGGCCAACCTGCAAGCTCGGTGCAGTTGCCGAGGCCGAAGCCGTGACCGCCGGTCTCTGTGATCTCCTTCACGTAAGGAATTCCCGCCTTGTCAAGCGCCGCAAACAGGTGATCTGCGTTCTTCACATTGACGAAGGGATCGTTCTTCGCCTGGATGAAATATACATCCGGGTAATCGGGTCCGATATGCCTTGTGATATCGTACTCTCTGACATCCTCAAGGGTGCAGCCCTTTCCGAGCACTCCCTCGATGAAGGCTCTGTTTTCAGGCAGCTCGTCGCCGATGTGGAAGGCAACCGCGGGGTACATGAGGATCGAGAACTTAGGGCTTGAAATACCGTAAGTCTTTGCGCCGTGATTGTCCGTTCCCCACTCGCCTGCGAGGTGTCCGCCTGCGGAGAAACCTGCAATAAAATAATTGTCGGGATCGACGTTAAATTTCTCTTTGTTGTCTTCGATGAAGCCCATGGCCTTTGCCAGGTCATCGATGGGTCCGGGTAGAAGCTTTCTTCCGTCCTGTTTGGTGGTTCTGTAATTCACCGCAAAGCAGGTAATGCCAAGCTCATTTAAGCGCGCACCCACAGAATACGCCTCGGTCAGGGAGCAGACGGTTCTGTATCCGCCGCCGGAGGTAAGGACCGCGTAGGGTCTGGAAGGATCGTGGTCATATGCGGGCATATAGACGACCTTCACCTCTGCCTTGTCGGGATCTTCCTCGATCTCCTCCTCTGTGTACAATTCAAAAACATACTTCTCGCCGCTCTTCTCAAGCTCTGCAAGTCTGTCAAGCGCAATGTACATCTCGGGGATCGCCCAGTGAGGATGCTTGCGGTGCAGGTCCTCTAAGGTGTCATCGATATCTTCGCTGTAAAAAGTGCCGCCGGTCAGAAGATCTCTGCCGATCTGCTTATACTCGGAACTAAGGCTTAACTCCCTGAGTGTTGTTTTTTCATTGATGGTCATAGCCAAAACCTCTCACTACAGTTCCAGGAACTTCATGATCTCCTCGATGCGTCTTGCAGCCTCATCGTAGCCATGCTTGTAGTATCTCTTAAGCTCATCCACGCGGCTCTCCTTGTTCTTCAGAGTGATGTCGGTGGGACGGATCACAAGGGCTCTGCCCTCCTTCTCCATCTGCTCAAGGGTCTCGATGGCTCTGTTGTACTTAGCCGCTCTCTCGTCAACTACCTTGAGGAAGTTGGGGAACTTGCGGTAGATCATATGGATGGCGCGGACATAGGCTGTGAGGCCTTCTTTTTTGCGGTAGACGCTGTCTCTGGTAAGCACTGCCAGGATCTTGTCCCAGCCCTCGGCAATTGCTCTCTCAACGGGGATGGCATCTGCGATGCCGCCGTCCAACATGGGCACCCCGTCCACATAACAGATCTTCGCGGTGATGGGCAGGGAGTTGGCCGCTCTGCACACCCGGAAGAAATGCTTCAGGTCTCTGAATTTCTCGTGGTAGATCAGCTCGCCGGTGTTCATGTCAACGGTACTTGTGACGAATCTGCCGGGGTAGTTTAACATTGCCTCGTAGTCAAAAGGAGACTTCTCCACGGGCACAACGTCAAAAAGGTAGTCCATGTCGAACACGGTGCCCTTCTTAAGCAGCGGTCCCAATCCCACGTAGCGGTACTCGCCCAGGGGCTCCACCAGAGCCGAAATGATACGGCCCTTCTGGCCGGACACATAGTTCATGCCGGCATACGCGCCTGCGGACACCGCCAGTACATTGGGGATCTTGATACCTTTATCCAGAAGGAAGTCGATCACGCCTGCAGAGAATACACTTCTCATGGCGCCGCCTTCCAGTAATAAGCCTGTCTTGTCGTTCACTGTCAGTCTTCTCCTGTCTGATTTTTTGCATCATTACGACTATTATACACGCCAAGGCTGAAAGAGTACAGTACTTTCTCTTTCACGGGGCGAAGGAGCAGTCTCTCAAGCGCCTCGCTGTAGTAGAGAAGCTGGGTCTCGTAGCGGTCCCAGAGGGCTTCCATGGAGGCGATCGCGTCGGTCTTGTAGTCCAGAAGCACAAGTCCGTCCTCCTCCTCAAAATACACGTCGATAATACCCTGGATCAGCACAGTCTCGTCCGCAGGGTAGTCTTTTTTAAGTCTGGATGCACTGATACCGAGCACAAAAGGCTGCTCTCTGTGCAGTTTGCCCGCACGAAGCGCCCGCCACATGCGGTATGCGATCTTGCTTTTCAAAAATTCGATGATCTTGCGATTCTTAAGGATTCCGCGGTACTCCTCGGAAAGCCTTCGGCTTACCGCGCATGCGTCAAGATATGCGGTGAGCGCGCTGTCCAGTTCCTTCGCCTTATCACGCATCAGCTGCTCATAGGCAGAGAATTCTTCGGGAAAACCGCCCAGAACGGGCAGAAGCAGTCCGTCAAAATCAAGGATCTCCATGATCCTGTGGTAGGCGTTGCCGCGAAGGGCTCCGCTCACTGCCTCCTCGCCGCGCTTAAAGCCGGGCACATAGGGCGCAGGATCCTTCTGTTCAAAGGTATGGTAGGCGCCCTCGTCCTTCTCCGCCATGGCCTGTATCTTAAGCTCCGATACAGTGGTCTTGGTGTAGAGGTCCGAAAGAGCCTCGTAGGGGTAGCGGAAGGAGAACTTCTCCGAAAGCTCAGCAAGAAGCGCGGGATCTGCCGCCTTAGCTGATTCCTTAAGCGCCTTAAGCTTACCCGCAAGGGTCACCTGCTCCGTAAATCTTCGTCTCTCGTAGGTGTCCGGGGTGCAGAAGCTCACCTTGATATCTGTCTTGTCAAGAATGGGCAGGATAAAGCCAAGCAGGCTCTGGGCGCCCATAAAGCCCGCAAAGGACAATGTCCTCATGCCGCTCTTTCGCTGCTTCTCCCAGACCGCTTCCGCATCCGGAAGAGTCGCCGACAGGATCAGCTTCTCCTTGGGGCGTGTCAGTGCCACGTAGAGCACGCGCAGCTCCTCCGAGAGCATATCCTCCTTCAGTTTGCAGGCCACGCACTTGTGGCGCAGGGTCTCGCCCTGCATGCGAAGGGCGGTGTCTGTATACTTGGTGCCTAGACCTAGATCTCCGTCCACCACTAACGCCTTGTACTCATCCTGATGATTGAACTTCTTGTTCAGTCCCGCAACGATGACGATGGGGAACTCCAGTCCCTTACTCTTGTGGATCGACATGATGCGCACAACGTCTGCGTTTTCATCCATCACATCCATCTCGCCGTAGTCCACATTATATTTTTCCAGCTGCTCCATATATCTGACAAAATGGAACAGTCCGAAGTAACTTGTCTTCTCAAAATCCGATGCCTTGGCAAGAAGCATCTCCACATTGGCTCTGCGCCTGCTGCCGCCGGGAAGGGCGGTAACATACTGCATGTAATTGCAGTCCTCCATCATCTGCTCGATCAGTCTGCGGATGGGGGTGTAGACGGTGAGCTTGCGGTAGCCGGCGATCCTGTCAAGAAAAGCGGATACTTTGCCGCGAAGGGCAATGCTCTCGGCGTCTTCCTCCTCTTCCGCGCTCACATATGTCTTAAGAGCACTATACAGAGAACCCTTGATGCTCTTTGCGCGGATCTTCGCAATCTCCTCCTCGGTAAAACCGCCGAAGACGGAACGCAATGTTCCAAAGAGCGCAATATCCCTGCCGGGATTGTCAAGCACGCGCAGAAACTGCAGTACCTCTCTGACTTCGGTTGCCGCAAAATAGCCTGCCTTGGAGGTAATGTGGGCGGGAATGCCCTCCTGCTCCAGCACCTCCTTCAAAGGCTCGTCCCAGTTCTTGTTGGTGCGCACCAGGATCACCATGTCGGAGTAGCGCGCGGGACGCAGTCCCTCCTTCTCTGTGACCATGAAGCTCTCCTTCAGCTCCTTGATCTTCATGGCGATGCTAAGGGCCTCCTGCCTGATGCTGTCCTCTGCCTCTAAGGGATCCGTGAACAGCATCTCGGTCTCGCAGTCTTCATTCTCCGGGAAGGTCGCGCCCTTGTAGAGGGCAGCCGCCTCATCGTATTCCACGCCGCCGGCGCTCTCTGTCATCACGCGGGAAAAGATTCCGTTGACGCTGCTAAGCACCTCGTCCCTGCTTCGGAAATTCTTCGAAAGGTCGATGCGCTTCATGGGACCTTCCGGTCCGTAGGTCGTATATTTTTCAATGAACAGCTCCGGTCTTGCCTGACGGAAGCGGTAGATGCTCTGCTTCACATCACCGACCATAAAGAGGTTGTACCGTCCGTCGTCCTGGCCGCAGATCGCCGTGAGCAGATACTCCTGCAGTCTGCTGCTGTCCTGATATTCATCGATAAAGATCTGATCGAAGTGCTGTCTGTACTCTTTGGCCACGCGGCTGGGCACCCACTTATCCCCATCCCTCTCAAGAAGGATCTGCAGGGCGTAGTGCTCCATGTCGGAGAAGTCTAAGATCTTCTTCTCCTGCTTCTTCTCCAGGATCCTTCTGTCAAAATCAAGCACCAGATCGATCAGCGTCCTGATGGGGCCTGCGCAGAGCGCATCCCTTCTGTTGGACATGGTGGGCTGCAGGAAGAAGAATTTTTCCTTCAGCTTCTCCGCTGCCTTTTTCACATTGTCACGGATCGCCTTTGCACAGTCCTTAAGATCTGCGTCCACTCCGCTTCCTGCCCTGACTGAGGGCAGTCTGTCGAAGGCGAGCGCAGAAAGCGCAAGTCCGATCTCCTCCAAGCTCTCATAGGAGGATATCTTTTCAAGCTTCTCGACTTCGCTCTCAAGCAGCGCGCCGTATGCATAGGGTCCTGCAGGCAGCTCCGCGATGCGAAGGGCCTCGTGCAGATCCTCGGCCAGACCCTTTGTCATGCGCTTTAAGTGTTTTGCCAGATACTTCTCGCTCTCTCCCGCAAGAAGCCTGCCTTCTTCAATGACATAATCATTCTGTCTCTCAAGCAGCCACTCCTCGGGCCATGGAAAACCTGCCGCGGTCTTGGACAGCTTCAGGATATTCTCCTCCAGCACATCCTCGCTTGCTCCCGTGCAGAAAAATTCCACGCAGGCCGCAAAGTCCTCATCGCCACTTGCGTAGCGATCCTCCAGCAGTTCCTTCAGGACATCCTGTTTAAGCAGCTTGACCTCGCCCTCATCCGCCACGCGGAAGGCAGGGTCCAGACCGATCTCATTAAAATGATTGCGGATCAGAAAAAGGCTGAAGCTGTCGATGGTGGTGATCTGCGCGTTGTGCAGCAAAGAAGCCTGTCTCTGGAGATGCTCCGAGGTCGGATTTTCGGAGAGTTTCTCCGCGATCGCTTTGGAGATGCGCTCTCTCATCTCAGCCGCCGCTGCCCTGGTAAAGGTCACTACCAGCATTCTGTCGATGTCCACAGGGTGCTCCTCATCGCAGATCATGCCAATGATCCTGCCGACAAGCACCGCCGTCTTACCGCTTCCCGCCGCAGCGGACAAGAGAAGATTGCAATCTCTTGAAACCACCGCCTGATTCTGTTCTTCTGTAAAAATTACCGGCATATCTATCTTCTTTCCGTTGTATTTTTCCGGGTCAATATCATCATTCGTTCAGAGAAGAGACGCTACTCCTCATCGTTTCCCGTTTCGAAGTTCTCCTCGTCCCAGTCCTCTTCCCACGGGAAGTCGCCGTCCTCGTAGTTGTAGTCTGGCATACTGCCATTCAGTCCCGCCTCTTCCCGCATCAGGTCCAGAGCATCGTCCCACTTTAACTTGCCGTACTTGCGGTAGTTGTAGCCGGGGATGCTGTCGTCAAAGCCGCAGACCTTCTTGAAGGAGCAGTACTGACAGGCATAGCTCTTATCGTTCTCATAGGTGGGATTCACCTCGATGTCGCCCTCCAAGATGCGCTTGCCGAAGCCGGCCAGCTTGGCATTCACATGGCCGGACACCAGGTCGAAATCCTCCTTCGTAAGCACCGCGGAGGCTGCAGTGTAGGCGTCCTTTTTGATCTCCACAGGAATCACTGCGGACTTGCCGTCCAGGTACTTATCAAGCATATCGACCACTTCACGGTCGGCATTCACCGCACCTGTGGTGCGAAGCTCCGCAAGCAGCAGGTCCTCCCTGTCGATCTTGTCTGGCTCGTTATCATTCTTGATCACGGGGTCATCCACGTGATAGTAGAGCATGGCCGCAGGGACCACCTCTTTTCCGGGGTTGCGCTCGGCCATCAGCTTCATGGCACTGTCCATGTAGACTGCAAGCTGCAGCTGTTTGCCGCGGTAGACCTCCGCAGGATCGAACTTCTTATTGCCGGTCTTGTAATCCACGACCTTCACAAAGAGCCGTCCGTCTCTGTCGGCCAGGTCGATGCGGTCGATCTTGCCGACCAGGCGCACGGAAGCACTCTCATCCTGCGCTTGTTTGTTATCAAAGGAGAAGCTCACCTCGTACTCGTCGGGGGTAAATTCTCCCTGCTCCAGTTGTTTTCTGATGCCCCAGACAGCGCGGTCAAGGATACGGGCCATACGGGTGATGGCATATTGATTTCTCGCGCTGCTGTAGAGCACGGTCTCACCGTACTCTGCCGCCACATTCTCAAGAAGCGTGCGCACTTTCTCCCCCGCGTACTCCTCAGGGAAGGAAAACCAGTTGTAACCGTCCTCGGGAAGTCCTCTTCCGAACTTCTCAAGAACCTCATGGAACACATTTCCAAGGTCCACGCGCTCAAAGCCAAACTCGCCGCGCTCCTTTAATTTCAGGCCGTACTGCAGGAAATGTCTGTAGGCGCAGGAGGCGTAATTCTCAAGTCTTGAAATGCTGGCAAACAGTGTCTGTCCGTAGAGTGCCTTGGCCACCGCTTCAGACAGAGGGCTGTTCTCATAGCGCAGGAAGGCCGCGTTTTTGAGGTCCTCCGGGGTCTCCTCGCCGCTTAGCTCATAGGCATGGTAGACCGTGAGGATCTCCTTTCGCTTTGCTTCATCCCTAAGATCCCCCGACACGAACTCTCTCAGTCCCTCCGCCAGGCAGTCTAAGCCTTCCGCGTCGGTCTCTATCATGTCGATCAGGCTCTCGGTCTCGGGATGCGATACTTCCGCCCCGGGGAACATCTGCTTCAAGGTCTCCACCAGATAGGCGGGGCGGAGGCTCTTTCCCTGGGCGTCCATGCGGGCAAAGCTGATAAAAAGCCTGTCCACAGGTCTTGTCATATTCAGGTAGAGATAAAATCTCTGGGTAAACATTTTCTGCCTGGGCGTGGGTGCAAGCTCTGTGCCGCTGCCCTTCAGGAATTCTCTGTCCATGTCGGAGATGATGCCGCCATTGCCGGATGCCTTAGGGATATTGCCGTCGTTGACACCCATGAAAAACAGCACCTTTACGCTCTTCAAACGAGTGCGCTCCATGTCTCCCACCAGCACGCGGTCCACGTTCTGCGGGATGGTGCCCACCTGGATCTCCGCAAAGCCTGCCTCCAGGATCTCCGCAAATTCCTTCAGCGTGATCTCTTCATCGCCGAGCAGCGTGTAGATCTGATCGAGAAGCTCCATGACAAGACGGTAGATCTGAGCATACTCGCCCGCCTTTGCAAGGTCGCCCTGCTCTGTAAAAAGAGCCTCATACTCCGCAAGCTTCGCAGCCGCCCCCGTCTTCTCGAGGAAGTCGTACAGGCCCTCCACGTATTTTGCAGCCCTGGCCTTTTTCTCGCTGCAGAGAACTGCGAGCTGCTCCATCATGCGCTCCCTGACTGCATTCAGGCGCACAAGGATCTCCTCGTCCTCGCCCATGGAAGCAGTCTTACGCACGAACATTTTGCTGTATTTGGAAAATCCCCGAAGGCCGCTCTCCACCGCATAATCGTCCAGTTCGTCGGTCTCCTCTGCGGTCACATCCGCCAGTCCGCTCCTCAGATAGTGGAACACAGACTCGTAGGAGAAGTCCTGCAGGAAGATCTGCAGCGCGCTCTTACAGTACTCCACCATGGGGTTTAAGATCAGGCCTCTGGTGGTATCGATATAGTTGGGAATCTTAAGTTTGTCAAATTCTTTCTCCACATAGGGCGCGTAGCCCGCAAGGTCGCCGAGGATCACAGCGATATCGCGGAAGGCCAGGCCCTCTTTGCGGACCAGTCTTCTGATGGCCAGACCCACCTGGCGCACCTCCTCCTTCACATCGGAGGTCTCGAAGATCTGAATGTTGTCGGCCGCGTCTCTGTAAGGCGCCGCACCGTAGCGGAACAGGGAGCCCGTCAGATGACGCAGCTCCTTACACTGAAGATCGTAGGCAGGCAGGTACACATCCTCGCCCCGCTTCACATGAAGCTCGTTCGCAAGGCGTGTCATGTCTGCAACAGTCTTCCCTGTCAGGTAGAAGAGCTCCTGCTCTCCCTTCAGGGAAAATGCATTCTCGCCCTCGCCGAGATTCAATGACAAAATGACCTCGTCACTGAGTCTCATCAGTTCCCCAAGCAGTCTGTTCTGCACGGGAGTAAAGCCGGTAAATCCGTCAAGCACCACTACACTTCCGGGAATCAGCGCGGACTCGGAAAGGGAGCGTGTCAGCACGTCGAGGGTCTCCTCGGCTGTGACGAATCTGCCGTGAATATAGTCAAGGAAGCCCTTGTAAAGGGTCTTTAAGTCGATAAGCTTGCCGGACAGAGCACCTCTCTGCTTCGCAAAATCGATCAGTCCGTCGATGTCCTCCGGCTTCAGTCCGTACTGCATAAACTCGGACACCGCGCTCTTAACCTCGTGGATATAGCCCTGACGGTGCAGAAGACCTCCCAGCGTGGGAAGCTCGTCTTTTAAGTCTGCTGCCACCTTCTGGAGCACCAGACTCTTGCCCGTATCATCAAGCACGGAGAATTCCCTGCCGCCGACCTCCTCGAGGACGCGGTGGCTCAGGCGTCCGAAACTTAACACATCGATGTTCAGAATGCCCCCGCGCTCGTGAAGCTCCACCAGTTCCTTCTGGGTCTGCATGGTGAACTGGTCGGGCACGATCACGAGAAAGGTGCGATCCTTCTCAACCAGGCTTCGTGCAATGATATCCTTGTAAAGTTGTCTGCTGCGGCCCGCGTCTGAAGGGCCAAAATAAAAGCGCAAACTCATGCTGTTTACATCCTTTCGGATATGGTTGTCGGTTTTTCTTAGTTCAGGTCAAGCTCTACGGGGCAGTGATCGGAGCCCATGATATCGGGATGGATCGAAGCGCCTGCAAGTCTGTCCCGGAGGCTAACGGAGGTCACAAAATAGTCGATACGCCAGCCTACGTTCTTGGCTCTCGCTCCGCCCATGTAGGACCACCAGGAATAGGCGCCCTCAAGGTCGGGATAGAAGTGACGGAAGCTGTCCACATATCCTGCCTCCAGGAGCCTTGTAAAACAGGCTCTCTCCTCGTCGGTGAAGCCGGCGTTCTTGTGATTGGTCTTGGGGTTCTTAAGATCGATCTCCTTGTGAGCCACGTTCAAATCTCCGCAGAATACAACGGGCTTCTTCTCATTCAGGCTCTCGATGTACATAAGAAAGGCCTTCTCCCACTCCTGACGATAGTCAAGTCTTGTCAGTTCTCTCTGGGAGTTGGGGGTATATACAGTCACCACGTAGAATTCTTCAAACTCGGCGGTGATCACTCTGCCCTCGGTGTCGTGTTCGGGCACGCCAATACCGTAAGTAACCGCAATGGGCTCCTTTTTTGTAAAAAGAGCGGTTCCGGAATAGCCCTTTTTCTCGGCATAGTTCCAGTACTGATAATAGCCCGGCAGGTCAAGTTCCAGCTGTCCTGCGCTCAACTTCGTCTCCTGCAGGCAGAAAATGTCTGCGTCGATCTCATTAAAAAAATCAAGAAAGCCCTTCTGAAGACAGGCTCTGATACCGTTTACATTCCAGGAAATAAGTTTCATTTTCGATCGTTCTCCTTTTTTGAAGCTAAATTTATTATCTTATTCCTGCCTGTTTTTGTCCACCCTTTTCGCAATTCATAATACAGACATTGCCCCCAAACACCCCCTGTGATATAATATCCGCAAGGACGGCGGTTCCGGGGGGAGTACGGCAACGTATCGCCGGTGTCTCGGCTCACACACATATAAAACCCGGAGAACACACGGCGGCCGCCGTTCTTAAGTGAAAGGGAAAAGAAGATGAAAGAAAAGCTTTATACCATACCCATGAATGACGCGGTCAATGCCGCCGATGAATGCCCTTTTTGCTTCCTGGAGCGCAAACTGGAACAGGACGCTATGGACTTCACCTTAGGTTCCTGCTCATCCTACATGGAGGATGATGTGCGCGCCATGACCGACAGTCAGGGTTTCTGCAGAACGCACTTTAACAAGATGTTCGTCTACGGCAACACTCTGGGCAACGGTTGGATCTTAAAGACTCATCTTAAGAAGACTTTACAGGAAATGCAGTCCCAATTTTCGGACTTTAATCCCCAGAAGCCCTCTTTTCGCGCGCGTTTCAAGGGCGGCAGCGATGCCGAGAACTCCATTGCAGCCTGGATCGAAGCACGCGAGAAGTCCTGTTTTATCTGTAATCGCATACAGGCAGACTATGTTCTGTTTATCAATACCTTCTTCCATCTCTGGAAGCATGATGCCGAGTTCGTAGCGAAGATCGAGGCAAGCAAGGGCTTTTGCCTGACCCACTACGGCGATCTGGTAAAGGGTGCCGACGAGAAGCTCTCCGGCAAGAGCAAGGACGAGTTCTACAGCGTGACCATGCCCCTGATGGAGCACAATTTTGAGCGTCTCTATGAAGATGTGAGCTGGCTGGTCGACAAGTTCGACTACCGCAACAAGGACGCAGACTGGAAGAATTCCCGCGATTCCCTTCAGCGTGCTATGCAGAAAGAAAAAGGCGGATACCCTGCGGATCCGCCCTATAGAAACAATATTTAACTGTGATATACAGCCTTCTTCAGCATTTCGAGATAGGCTGTGATCTCATCGTAGAGCGCGCGGGGATCGAACTGTTCCCTCGCAAAATGCTCTGTCATCAGGCCCCTGCAGGTCAGGTCCACGGTCTTTAACAGCATATGACCGTCCACACCCTCGGGAACCTGTGAATAATCGATGCGGCTGTAGAACTTCTCATACGCATCGAGGACTTCCTGTCTCTTGCCTGCGGTCTCCTCCGAGGCTTCATCAAGAGGTTCGGACATCGCCCGGTCGAGGAAGAGCTTCATGTAAGGATAGCACTTCATGGCACGCATATGTGCAAGCTCCAGCTGCTTTTTTACATCGAACAGGTCATTCTTCCTGGGCTCCTCGGCACTGCTCATCTCAAGGAGCAGGTAGCGGACGCTGTAGTCGTAGACGAAGTCATACACGCCTGCCTTATTCTCAAAATAGTGGAACAGCAGACCCTTGCTGATGGCAGCCTCGCGCACGATATCATCGGTGCTGGCATGCTTGAAGCCCTGAAGAGCGAACACCTTCAGCGCGGCGTTGATCATGCGATCCTGTTTTTCTTTTCTCAGGTCAAAAAATTTGCTGTTCATACCCTTCTCCTCCGCGGCAGATACCTGCCGTCTGCGATGTATTTAGAAGTGTATCACACAATCTGCGGGCTTTCAAGACAACCCATCGGAACAAACACAAATTTGGCAACATCTCTTTTCATTTCGATGAAAAGGATCAACATATCACACAGAAAGGAGTAATTACTATGGCAAAGAAACTTGGACCCATCCTCATGGCTGCTGCCGCTATCAGCGCTGCCGCAGCTACCGCTGTTTATTTTTTGAAGAAGAAGGACGCTGAGCCCGAATCAGACGATCTCGACCTTGATGACGAGGACGAGGAAGTCTGCGGACGCACCTACGTTACCATCACTCCCAAGGAGGATGCTGAAGAGGCACCCGCTTGCGAGACCTGCGAGGAAGAGGATCTCTTCTTTGACGAGGAGACCTGCGAGGAGGCAAAAGAGGTTGCTGCCGAGGCAGTAGAGACCGTTGTCGAGTTCGCAGAGGACGCAGCAGAGACTGTATCCGAGACTGTAGAGGAAGCAGCAGAGACCGTTTCCGAGATCGCTGAAAATGCCGCAGCGGCAGTTGCCGAAGCAGTAGAGGAATTCCACTTCTAAGACAGCTTCCGCCCTTTGGGCACATTCAGGACACAGGAGCAGGCGAAAAGCCCTCCATCGTACCAACAGCAGAAAACCGGTACCCCGAGTCGATTCGGAGTACCGGTTTTTTATTTCAATTAATAATCGTTCTTCAAAATCTTATCCGCTATGGTGTTCTTCCGACGCGCCGGAGCATCACTTCTTCTCGATTCCCCATGCCGATTCAAGAAGCGTGATTCCTTTCACGATCTCCTCATCCGACAGACCGCCGAAACCGATCAGGATGCCTGCCTTGCGATCCTTGACGGGAGGCATTCCCTCGTACATGCCGTAGACCTTGACGCCTGCGGCGAGTGCAGCGCATGTTAACTCCTCCTCAGACTCATCGCCAATTGCGGTGAGCACCAGATGAAGACCCGCGTTCTCTCCCGAGATCGCGAAGCGCTCCCTGAAGGGCTCCAAGCAGGTAAGCAGCAGCTCATGCTTGGCGCGATAGAGCTTGCGCATTTTGTTTAAATGTCTCTCGAAATATCCGTCGCGGATAAACTCGTTTAAGATCCTCTGGTCGATGCGGGACACCGTGCAGGATAAGAAGTAACACTCCCTGCGGTAGCGCTCCAGAAGCTCCGTAGGCAGCACCATATAGCTCACACGGATGGCGGGGGCGATCGCCTTGGAAAAAGTACCCATGTAAATCACGCGGCCCTGTTCATCGGAGGCCTGCAGCGCGGGAATGGGCTTGCCGTGATAGCGGAATTCACTGTCGTAGTCGTCCTCGATCAGGTAACGTCCGGGCTTGTCGGAGGCCCATCTTAAGAGCTCCGCCCTGCGTCCGATGGGCATGACCACACCGGTGGGGAACTGATGTGAGGGCATCACATACGCCACGTCTGCGTCCGTTTCGTTCAGTTCTTTGACACGCATGCCGCCTGCGTCCATATCCACGGTCACCACCTCGTACTCCGAGGAGGCAAAGATCTGTCCCGCACGCTTGTAGGTAGGGTTCTCCATGGCAACGCGAAGGCGTCTGCCCAGGATCTTTGCAAGCAGCATCAGCAGGTAATCGTTACCCGCGCCCACCACGATCTGCGCAGGGGTACACTCAACACCTCTGGCGGAGTGCAGATATCTGCTGACAGTCAGTCTTAGCTCCGGGTCGCCCTGGGGCTGTCCCTGACCGTAGAGATCGCGGTTGTCGTCGTCTAAGACATGCTTGGTGATCTTTTTCCAGACGGAGGCCGGGAAGCCTGTCATATCGATGGCATAGGGCGAAAAATCAACGACTGCGCCCTCTCCCTTCGCGGTCTCACCGTCATTCTCTGCACCCGGAAATGCATCGCTTTCACCGCCGGGTACAGTTCCGGAGTCACTCTCCGCGAGACTGTCGTCCGCCCGGTCCCTTGCGGGATATGCGTTAAACACTTCCTCCAATCTGCACACGTAGTAGCCTCTGTAGGGGCTCGCCTCGATGTAGCCCTCGCTTAAGAGCTGCTCGTAGGCGTAATCCACAGTGCTTCGTGAGACCTGGAGATTATTTGCCAAAGAACGCGTTGAGGGAAGCTTCTCACCAGCGAGAAGCTTCCCTGTTTTGATTTCATCTCTGATATGTTCATAGATCTGCTGATAGAGGCACTTGGCGTCCTCCATCTTCAGCTGTATGGTCATCTCATACATAGTCCGTCTCCTCTTCCGGGAGGGTCATCCTTTTTATGCCTTGGGCAGTACAAAGGAACTCTTCAGGGATACGATACGGTTGAAGACAAGGGAGCCAGCGGTGGAATCCTTGGCATCCACGCAGAAGAAGCCCTGTCTTACAAACTGGAATCTGTCGTATGCCTTCGCATCCGCAAAAGCAGGCTCCAGATAGCACTCCTTCAGAACAGTTAAGGAGTTGGGATTCAGGTTCAGGCTGCCGTCCTCATTGTATACGCCCTTCTCCTCATCGATGATGTTCTCGTAGAGACGTACCTCTGCCTTGACAGCTTCCTTGGCTGCAACCCAGTGAATGGTACCCTTCACTTTTCGTCCGTCGGGGCTGTTGCCGCCCTTGGAAGCGGGATCGTAGGTACAGTGGATCTCGATCACCTTGCCGGTCTCGTCCTTGACACAGCCGGTGCAGGTTACGAAATATGCGTTCATCAGACGAACCTCGTTGCCGGGGAACATTCTGAAATACTTCTTGGGAGGCTCTTCCATGAAGTCCTCTGTCTCGATGTAGAGTTCCTTGCCGAAAGGTACCTTACGGGTGCCAAGCTCCTCGTTCTCGGGGTTGTTCACTGCGTCCATGTACTCGATCTGATCCTCGGGATAGTTGTCGATGACAAGCTTCACGGGATCGATGACAGCCATGTAACGGGGTGCCTTGGGCTTTAAGTCCTCACGGATGCAGTACTCAAGCATAGCGTAGTCTACGGAGGACTGGCTCTTGGAGATACCGCACAGGTCTACGAAAAGCTTGATGGACTCGGGGGTAAAACCGCGCCTTCTTAAAGCGGCGATGGATACCAGTCTGGGATCGTCCCAACCGTCCACAATGCCTTCCTCAACAAGCTTCTTGATATATCTCTTACCTGTCACCACATTGGTCAGGTAAAGCTTAGCGAACTCGATCTGCCTGGGAGGTCTGGGATACTCAAGTTCTCTTACGACCCAGTCATACAGAGGTCTGTGGTCCTCGAACTCCAGAGTACAGATGGAGTGGGAGATACCCTCGATCGCATCCTCGATGGGATGAGCAAAATCGTACAGGGGATAGATGCACCAGGTGTCGCCGGTGTTGTGATGGGTCATGTGAGCCACACGGTAGATAACGGGATCTCTCATGTTGATGTTGGGAGATGCCATATCGATGCGTGCGCGCAGAACCTTCTCGCCGTCGGCATACTTGCCATTCTTCATCTCTTCGAAGAGAGTCAGGTTCTCCTCGATGCTTCTGGTGCTGTAGGGATCTTCCTTACCGGGCTCGGTCAGGCTTCCGCGATACTCTCTGATCTGCTCAGCGTTTAAGTCGGACACATATGCCTTGCCCTTCTTGATCAGCTTCACAGCAGCCTCGTACATATCGCCGAAGTAGTTGGAAGCGAAGAAAAGTCTGTCCTCCCAGTCGGCGCCGAGCCACTGGATATCAGCCTTGATGGATTCAACGAACTCGATCTTCTCCTTGGTGGGATTGGTGTCGTCGAAACGCATGTTGAACTTACCGTTGTACTTCTCTGCAAGGCCGTAGTTTAAGAGAATACTCTTAGCGTGGCCGATGTGCAGATAACCGTTGGGCTCCGGAGGAAAACGAGTGTGGACGGTCTCGTACACACCCTCCGCCAGATCTTTATCTATCATCTGTTCGATAAAATTTTTGGATTCGGGAATTGCTTTTTCACTCATGGCAGTTTAAGCCTCTTTCTTTGAACTTTGTCTACAGGTGTAGCACCTTACATTGTATAACACTTTCACCCAAACTGTCAAAAAACTTTTTAGTGATGGAACAGTCTGATTCCGGTGAATGCCATAGCCATGCCGTACTTGTTGCAGCAGTCGATAACTGCGTCGTCTCTTACGGAACCGCCGGGCTGTGCAATGTACTTAACACCGCTCTTGTGTGCTCTCTCAATGTTGTCGGAGAAGGGGAAGAATGCGTCGGAGCCTAAGGTCACATCCTGCATCTTATCAAGCCATGCTCTCTTCTCTTCTGCGGTGAAAACAGGGGGCTTCTCGCTGAAGGTCTTCTCCCATGCGCCGTCTGCCAGAAGGTCCATATACTCATCGCCCATGTAAACGTCGATGGCATTGTCTCTGTCAGCTCTGCCGAGACCGGGAACGAACTTTAAGTTCATTACCTGAGGGGACTGACGAAGGAACCAGTTGTCAGCCTTGCTGCCTGCAAGTCTGGTGCAGTGGATCCTGGACTGCTGACCTGCGCCGATACCGATGGCCTGGCCGTCCTTTACGTAGCATACGGAGTTACTCTGGGTGTATTTTAAGGTGATCAGAGCGATCTTGATGTCGATCAGTGCGCTCTCGGGAATCTCCTTGTTCTCGGTCACGATGTTGGACAGCAGATCTGCGTTGATGTCCAGCTCGTTTCTGCCCTGCTCGAAGGTGATGCCGTAAACCTGCTTTTTCTCAACAGCTGCGGGCACATAGTTCTCATCGATCTGAATCACATTGTAGCCGCCCTTTTTCTTCTCCTTCAGGATGGCAAGTGCCTCGGGAGTGTAGCCGGGAGCGATCACGCCGTCGGATACCTCTCTCTTGATCAGTCTTGCGGTATCCTCATCGCAGACATCGGAGAGCGCGATAAAATCGCCGAAGGAGCTCATTCTGTCAGCGCCTCTTGCTCTCGCGTATGCGCATGCAAGGGGAGAAAGATCGCCCAAGTCGTTGACCCAGTAGATCTTAGCCAGGGTCTCGGTGAGAGGAAGACCTACTGCTGCGCCTGCGGGGCTAACGTGCTTGAAGGAGGTTGCAGCGGGAAGACCGGTTGCAGCCTTTAACTCTTTTACAAGCTGCCAGCCGTTGAAGGCATCCAGGAAATTGATGTAGCCGGGTCTGCCGTTTAACACGGTAACGGGAAGGTCGCTTCCGTCCTCCATGAAGATTCTGGAAGGCTTCTGGTTGGGGTTACAGCCATATTTTAATTCGATCTCGTTCATGATAGAGTCCTTTCTTTTCGTCGGTGATCAGTTGTTCTTGTTGATGATGTTGGTGCGCACCTCGCCGGTTGCGATGTCGATGTAGCGTACAAAGAGAGATACCTTGTTGTCCTCGTTTAAGTTCTCCCAGAGCATGTTAGTAAACTCATCCATGTCATTGCCGATCGCTACCTTCTTGGGCTCGCCATAGAAGCTGGGAAGGGGATTGCCGTCCTGCTTGTAGGTGTGGATGAAGTGGCCCTGGCCCTTGATGGGCTTGTCGTAGGTGAAGGTGTAGCGGTTGCAGCAGGAAGGATCGCCGTCGTTGCTCTTTAAGATGGAGATCGCATAATCAAACTTGCCGTCAGCCACGTTCATAAGACCGGAGATACGAGGGGTGTAGTTGGGACCGTCGGGCTCGAACTCTCTGCTTCTTAAGGACTGCTCAAAGGTAAGGCCCTCAGCAAGTCCGTCGTAGATGGTGTCGGTCTGATCGCCGTTGGTTACGATGGTCTGATTGCCAAGTACTCTTACGGGTGCGTAGATGATCAGGCTGGGATCCTCAAGCTTGGAGGGATCGTATGCCTCGGTGCGGATGCCCTCACCCTCGGTCACGAAGACACGATTGCGGCTGTTAGAGCTTCTGCCCATGATAAAATAAGCGGTCACTGCGTACTTGCCGTCCTCGGAGAGACCGATCACGATACCTCTTCCGGGATAAGCGTTGTTCTTAAGTTCCTCATTCAGTAATAACATGTTTTTCCTCATTTCCGCACCGATCCGTAAGCCTTCCGGCCGCGGCGCCGTCGGTGCCCGCGCCTGCAATTTACCGTTGCCGTCAAAAAAAGCCGGCAACCTGAGCATCACAAAAAAGTGGTGCCCAGGCGGTCGGCTTTCATCCTATCTGCACTCCCTGTGGGTTCCCCCACCGCATTACATGCTTTCCGCCAGTTGTGCAGCGTGTGTCAAAATATATTCCTACGCGTCAGATTACTGATCTACGCTGTAGTTGGGAGCTTCCTTGGTGATATGGATATCATGAGGATGGCTCTCCTTTAAGGATGCGGCAGAGATCTTAACGAACTTGCCGTTCTCCTTCAGTTCCTCGATGTTGGAAGCACCGCAGTAGCCCATACCGGAACGAAGACCGCCCAGAAGCTGGTAAACAGTGTCTTCAACGCTTCCCTTGTAAGCTACACGACCCTCAACGCCTTCGGGAACGAGCTTCTTGGCATTCTCCTGGAAGTAACGGTCCTTGGAGCCGTTCTCCATAGCAGCAATGGAACCCATGCCGCGGTATACCTTGTACTTTCTTCCCTGATAGAGCTCGTAGTCGCCGGGGCTCTCTTCGCAGCCTGCGAACATGCTGCCCATCATACATACGTTGCCGCCTGCAGCGATGGCCTTGGTAACATCGCCGGAGTACTTGATACCGCCGTCAGCGATGATCGGGATGCCGTACTCTCTTGCAACAGCGTAGCAGTCCATGATCGCACTGATCTGAGGAACACCGATACCTGCAACGACACGGGTGGTACAGATGGAACCGGGGCCGATACCGACCTTGACTGCATCTGCGCCTGCCTCGATCAGAGCTCTGGTAGCGTCGCCTGTAGCAACATTACCTGCAATGACCTGCAGATCGGGATATGCTTCCTTGATCATGCGTACACAGTTGATAACGTTCTGAGAATGACCGTGTGCGGAATCCAGAACGATGACATCGACCTTGGCAGCAACCAGTGCGGCAACTCTGTCAAGCACGTTGGCAGTGATACCTACACCTGCGCCGCAGAGCAGACGGCCCTGAGCGTCCTTGGCTGCAAGGGGATACTTGATGGTCTTCTCAATATCCTTGATGGTGATCAGACCCTTTAAGTTGAAGTCCTTGTCCACGATGGGAAGCTTCTCTTTTCTTGCTGCTGCAAGGATCTTCTTAGCCTCCTCCAGGGTGGTGCCCTCCAGTGCGGTGATCAGACCTTCACTGGTCATGGACTCTTTGATCTTCTTGGTAAAATCGGTCTCAAACTTGAGATCGCGGTTGGTGATGATACCAACCAGTTTGCGTCCCTCGGTGATCGGAACGCCGGAAATACGGAACTTGCCCATCAGAGCGTCCGCATCTGCCAGTGTATGTTCGGGAGTGAGCGAGAAGGGATCGGTGATAACGCCGTTCTCGGAACGCTTTACCTTATCGACCTCTTCTGCCTGCGCTTCGATGGACATGTTCTTGTGGATGATACCGATACCGCCCTGTCTTGCCATTGCGATCGCCATGCGATGCTCGGTTACGGTGTCCATACCTGCGCTCATTACAGGGATGTTCAGCTTGATCTTCTTTGTAAGCCAGGTAGTGATGTCTACCTGATTGGGGATCACCTGAGAATATGCAGGTACTAAGAGCACATCATCAAAGGTAATGCCTTCGCCAATAATCTGACCCATGTTATCTCCTCCGTTTCCTTTGGTTTGTGAATAGATGTTTATGAGTGTAACAGAGAACGCCCCCGCAGTCAATCGAGAAAACTCCCAAAAAACCTCTAAAAGACCTCCCCTTTGTCATGCACTTTTTTTAGTCCTTGAATACCTTTCGGGGTGCTGTCATCCACATTGCCTTGTACAGCTCCTCGGAGGGAGTGATGAGCAGCTTCAGATTGCCCTCGCAGTAAACTGCGTATCTGGTCTCGGGCTTGGTGCGTCCCGCGCTGAAGTTCTTCACCTTTACCTTACGATTCTTATAAGAGTCGAGCTGATGGGAATCGATGGGCGCAATGATCTCGATCTTGTCCATCTCATAGGTACCCATGGGCACGCGCTTGCTTCTTGCCATGACCTTCTCGACCTGCAGCTCCTTCTCGATAAAGAGGTACTCAAACTCCACATTGGTGAACATATTGAGCACATAGCCGCCGACGCCTGTGATGATGCCCAGCATCACGCCGATAAAGCCGGTAATGAGGGCGGACACACCGAAGATAGCGGTCAGTCCGTATAAAAAATAAACGACGATCTTAGCCGCAAGGGGCTGTTTTCTTCTCACGAGGCACTCTACATAACCTGCCATAATGACACCGTCCTTCTTCATTCTTTTTCATAATCATATAACATCCCGGGGTAAGTTGCAAGGAAGATTTCGCCGCATTTCATTGACTTTCCGCCCCGAAACAAGTATCATAATCTCACATAAAAAAGTTATTAAAGCAGGGTCAGATCCCTTCTTTTTCATACGAAAGGACCGGTAAAAATGGCACAGATGGACGAATTCCGCGCAGAGCGCGAAGCAATCAAATCAGCAGGTCTCAAGACGAAGATCGCATATTTCTGGGAGTACTACAAGTGGCACAGCATCGTAGCCGTTGCGCTTCTTGCCTCCATGGTCTTCATCATTCACAGCTGCGCGACCAACACCAAATCAGCCCTGTATGTGGCGATGATCAACACCCTTCCCCACGGCGACGCGGAGGTGTACGCCGAGGAGGTTGCGGAGAGACTTCACGTGAACGCGCCCCGCACCAACGTGGTCTTCGATCTCGGCATGTACATGAACTTCGACGACTTTGATACCAACACCGCCTACGCGGCTCAGAAGATGATGGTACTCCTTGCATCCGGCGATGCGGACCTGATGATCACCAACACCAAGTCCCTCGAGTACTACGCCTACAACGATACCATGTGCGACCTGCGCGACATCATGACTCCCGAGCAGATCGAGAAGTATGAGCCCTACTTCTTCTACCTGGACGCTCAGGTCCTCAGGGACAAGATGGAAGCCGACAACAATCTGGATATCACCTACGAGGTGCCCTACCCCGAAGATCCTTCCGATCCCACCACCATGGCCGAGCCCATTCCCGTGGGCGTCTACGTGGACGGCTGCAGCGAGCTTATGGACCGCTTCTACTTCCACGAGGGACGCGTGGCATTGAGCGTGATCGCAAGCGCCAAGCATGTGGACCTGGGTCTTCAGTATCTGGATCTTCTCTTTGAGGAGCAATAAAAACCGTCAGAATAAAAATAAAGCCCGAAGGGAAACGACCGAAACGGTCCGCCCCCATCGGGCTTTTCTTTTTATGCTTTTTTACTCTTTAAGCTTTTTCGCTTTATGCTTTGGTTGCAAACAAGACTCTGCGGAATAAGTCCGCGGTCTTCTCCTCGCCGATCGCCTTCTTGAAGACATCGGTGGAGGGACCTCCGTTCTTAAGCAGACCTTCCACATAGACGCCTGCCTTCTCGCGCTTTACTTCCGCGTCACAGGCGCCGGCATTCTCGCTGTCCTTTAAGAAGCCCGCCATGTAGCGGAGGGTCAGCTCGTCAAAGAAGGGGCTTTCCTTCTTTTTGCCCTTCTTGGCCAGACTTACGGGAAGCTTGATGGAATCGTACCAGTGACTGCCCACATTGTGCTCGGGAAGAGAGCTGCCGCCAAGCTTTGCACGCTCTGTCTCGGTCATTGCGGTGCTGCCCACAAAGGTATCGTAGATTTCAAAGATCAGGGTGTCATTGCCCATGGCAAGCACTCTGTCGTAGGACAGAAGGGGCATATCCTTCACGGTAGGGTTCACGATCAGGGTGTCCATCTTCATCAGTCCGAAGAATCCGCCCGCACGCATCACAGACACAGCTCCAAGGCCCTCAGCCTCGAAACAACGTACAACAAACTTCATGCCGTTTGCCTTTAAATGCGCATATTCGCCGGGATCCTTCTCGGTCAGGGGATATTTTTCACCGATCTGTTTTAACAGCTTATCGATCATACCTGCGCCTCCACATTACTCTCGCGAAGGCCTGCCTTGTGCAGGATCAGTACACCTGCAAACAGGGCGCCCTGGGACACAATGTTGATGCTCTGCTCAAGCCAGTTGACCCAGGAGGCGGTGGAATCGAGACGTCCCGCATAGCCCATGCCCATGGATGCCACAAAGGCGATCACGAACAGAAGGATGGGGAATTTCTTCTTCATGCGGCCTGCCAGAATACCGAGGCATACGCACATCATGCCAAGTCCCAGCACCATCATGACAAGGAACAGCACGGTGCCTGTAAAAAGAGGCGGTGCAACTGCCAGGAGAGCATTATCCTTCCTGCGGCATACCAGCATGAGCATGGCGATGCCTGCCATCAGGAAGCCTAAGGACTGGGTGGGCAGGAATAAGGTATTTAATGCGTGGAAATCACAGATGCCAGCAGCGTAGAGCAGCTTCCAGACTGCCTTTAATAAGCCTGCGCAGAACACGTCGATGGTGCCTGCGGCAAACAGGGCAAAACAATACTTGGTCATCTTGTGGTAGAGGTCCTTCATCATGAGAACGGTGGACACCGCGAAGAATACCACGGGGATGAAGTCTACCAGAGCCATAATTACACTAAACTCGTACATTTTTTCTCCTCCGGGCAATTACTTCTCTTTCACAAGGTGATAGAGAGGGATAAAGGGAATCAGGATGGGGGTTGTGCTCACATAGTCGCGGTACTCTTTCTTGTCGCCGTAGTTCTTGTTCTGGCGCTTCTCCAGACGCTGAGCGCCAGAGAACATGATGTACACGATGCACACGTAGCCGAATACGGAAACGGCCCACTGCCAACCCTGCAGCACATTCAGGCCGGAGACAAAGCAGCCGGTCCAGACCAGGATCTCACCAAAGTAGTTGGGGCAGCGGCACAGCTTGAACAGGCCCTGGGTGGCGACCATGTTGGGGTTTGCCTTCTTGGCAGCGGACTTCTGCTTGTCGGCAACGGCCTCCATGGTAACGCCGATGGCCATAATGGCAGCACCGACCCAGGTCAGCACATCGCCGCCAATGGAAGCACCGCCGTTGACCAGCCGGTACATCACGGGGGACACCTGCATGGGGTACAGCATCGCCATCA